>CBIMFG010000845.1:0-3293 GCA_966243125.1 uncultured Niastella sp. | reverse complement strand
GTTGGACAGGTCCAACATGCCGTATACTATAATTACTACATGATTCAGATTGTGGTTGCCGGCAATTGTTACCGTATCACCGGCGCTAATTACGATGGTATCATTATTTCCAGGGGTACCGGAGGGAGTCCAGGTATTATTGGTGTCCCAATCACCATCTTTTTTGGAATCTTCTCTGCTTGCCATCAGGCTGGTAGCCACCAGCAGGGTTAAAAGGGTTACGAAAAGGGCTTTCATGGGGTAAACAGTTTAATGCCCTAGAGTTTTCAATACACGTACCTGTTTTTTTTGGCATGGGTAAAAAGAACACAAAAAGTAATACCGGGATTGGGTAATTAGCTTTACATCTTATTGAGTCTCATATGTAATTTAGAGTTTCCCACATTCTCAAAAAAAACCATATTTCCTACCGGTGAATACTAGCCCAGTATGTGAAATCCTTCCCATACATGGAATATTTTTACAATAAGGGGAAATATTTAGGTGGAGATAGAAAGTTTTAGATGTGGGGCTAAAGGTTGGCGAGGAGTTTAGCGGGGGTGAGTGGGGAGGCGAGAATTAAAAATGAAGAATGAGAAACAGAGGAATGAACAAGGGAAGGCAATGTTGAATGTTGAATATCCAATATTGAATGTAGAAGTTGACCAGTTAACCAGTTGATGAGTTAACCAGGAAGAGTAGTTCTGAGTTCTTTGTTCTTTGTTTTATGGCTGAGTTACCGGCCATGCGTACTGCTTTTGACTTTCACCTTTAAGCCTTTGGCTGTATTTGGCTTGTGGCTTACAGCTTGTAGCTTGAGGCTTATTACTAGTCTTCTTCCGGATCAGCCGTTTTATTCAAACCTAATTTATCAATAGCGATGGCGGCGGCAATTTGACTGGCGTCTTTTTTATTGTAGGCTTTGCCTTCGGCAAGGAGCTCGCCATCTACTACGGCGCCAATGGTAAACAGGCGGCGGCCGCCTTCTATCCGTTCGTCGAGGGTTTCGAACTCCAGGTTCTTACCATTTTTATTGGCCCAGCCGTATAACTTATTCTTATGGTTGATCTCAAGGTTTTCCAGGTCTTCCATGTACAAATGGGGGATGATAATACATTCAAACACCCATTGCTTGGTGGCTTTAAAACCTCTGTCCAGATAAATGGCGCCTACCACTGCTTCGAGGGTATTACCAAAGATCTGGCTCATTTTAAGCGAATTGTCGAACTTATTGTAGAAGGTGATCTTTTTTAAACCCATTTTGATGGCAATCTCATTGAGTTTATTCCGGTTCACCATTTTGGACCGCATTTCTGTGAGGAAGCCTTCTTCTTTATACGGGTATTTTTTAAAAAGAAAATCGGCTACAATACCACTGAGAATGGCATCTCCGAGGTATTCGAGCCGTTCATTATTTTCATCGGCACTATCCCTTACCGACCTATGGGTAAGGGCAGCCTTATATAATGCGAGCTTGCCCGGGGTAAAACCCAGTACATTGCGCAGATTCTTTTTAAAAGAAAGATTCTCTTCTTTGCCTAAAAAGCGGTCCAGGATTCCCACAATTGTCAATCTACTAATTTTTCATTAAGCCAAAAAATCATTTGATAGGGACAGGACTCCGCAACCATAAAAAACTTCAAAAGTACTTCAACAACAGAAGCGTAAAAATTATGCTTCAAATTTTTTCACGATTACGCAGGCGTTATGCCCCCCAAACCCAAATGTATTACTTAATGCAGCTCGTACAGTTCGCTGCTGGGCTTTTTCAAAGGTGAAATTTAATCTGGGATCAAGCTCAGGGTCGTCGGTAAAGTGGTTGATAGTAGGAGGAACAATATCGTGTATCACGCTTTGGATACAGGCTATTGCTTCTATCACCCCGGCGGCACCTAAACAGTGACCAGTCATGGATTTTGTAGAACTGATGTTTATTTTAAAGGCGTGTTCACCAAAAACATCGGTTATGGCTTTTATTTCTGCAATATCGCCCAGCGGGGTTGAAGTTCCATGGGTATTGACGTAATCAATATCCTCGGGCTTCATGCCGGCGTCTTCAAAAGCAACCAACATAACGTTTTTAGCGCCTAAGCCTTCAGGATGCGGTGCGGTAATGTGATGCGCATCGGCCGTAGCTCCGCAACCGGCAATTTCGCAATAAATTTTGGCTCCACGTTTCAGGGCGTGTTCCAGTTCTTCCAGTACCAATACCCCCGAGCCTTCACCCATAACAAAACCGTCGCGGTCTTTATCGTAGGGGCGGCTGGCCGTTTTAGGATCGTCGTTGCGCTCGCTCAGGGCTTTCATGGCATTAAAACCACCTACACCAGCTTCGCTTACAACACTTTCAGCACCCCCGGTAAGAATGATATCTGCCTTGCCTAACCTGAGGAGGTTAAACGCATCCATAATTGCGTTGGTAGAAGAAGCACAGGCACTTACCACGGCAAAATTTGGGCCGCGGAAGCCATGTCGCATAGAGATATGACCAGCTGCAATATCCAGGATCATCTTAGGGATGAAGAAAGGATTGAAGCGGGGAGTACCGTCGCCTTTGGCGAAGTTCATCACTTCTTCCTGGAAAGTTATCAAACCGCCAATTCCACTGGCAAAAACAACCCCTACCCGGTCAACGTTGACATTATCTTTATTAATGCCGGCGTCCAAAACTGCCTGATCACTTGAAATGATAGCAGTTTGGGTAAAACGGTCAATTCTCTTGACTTCTTTACGATCGAGAAAATTCAATGGGTCGAAATTCTTTAACTCGCAGGCAAAGCGTGTTTTGAATTTGGAGGCATCAAACTGGGTAATAAAATCGGCACCGGATACTCCGTTTATGAGTCCGTTCCAATATTCTTCTAAATTATTTCCGATAGGTGTAAGGGCACCAATTCCGGTTACAACAACTCGTTTCAATTGCATAGCTCTTGCCAGAGGGAGTTTTAAGTAAGAAATCCGCTTTCGCAGCATGCGCCCAGCTATCGAAAGCGGATTTAATTTATTGCACCTGATCTACAAAATTCAAACTACTTAGACCTTAGCGTGCTCTTCTAAGTAAGCAACAGCCTGGCCAACAGTGGTAATTGTTTCAGCCTGTTCATCAGGGATGGAAATATTGAACTCCTTTTCAAATTCCATAATAAGTTCCACGGTGTCGAGAGAATCGGCACCTAAATCATTGGTGAAAGAAGCCTCATTGGTAACCTCTGCTTCTTCTACACCAAGCTTATCAACAATGATCTTTTTAACTCTTGTTGCGATGTCTGACATTTTTGTAAAGTTTAGTTACGGCTGCAAAAATATAGATTTTG
>CBIMFG010000844.1:0-3295 GCA_966243125.1 uncultured Niastella sp. | reverse complement strand
TACAATGGCTTCCACGCCTTTGTCGATGCCCCGTTTAAGGTCCATGGGATTGGCGCCTGCGGCCACGTTTTTCAGTCCTTCGTTAATAACAGCCTGTGCCAGTACTGTGGCAGTGGTAGTACCGTCACCGGCCATATCAGCGGTTTTGGAAGCAACTTCTTTCACCATTTGAGCGCCCATATTTTCGAGTGGGTCTTCGAGCTCAATTTCTTTGGCCACACTTACACCATCTTTGGTAATGGCTGGTGCGCCGTATTTCTTTTCCAGCACTACGTTGCGTCCTTTGGGGCCAAGCGTTACTTTTACAGCGTTGGCTAAAACATCAACGCCTTTCTTCATCTGGTTTCTGGCTGTTACATCAAAAAATAATTCTTTCGACATAGCTCATTTGATTTTTTAGCGGTTGTAAATAAAGGATCAAAAAAAATAGGGTTCATTGCTGTTACAGGATAGCGAGAATATCAGACTCCCGCATGATCAGCAGTTCCTGGCCTTCATACTGGAACTCGGTACCTGCATACTTACCATACAGTACTTTGTCGCCTTGTTTTACCGTAGTGGGTTCGTCTTTTTTACCCGGACCGGCAGCCAGTACAACCCCCATCATGGGTTTTTCTTTAGCTGTATCGGGAATAATAATACCACCGGCAGTTTTTTGTTCTGCCTGGGCGGGTTTAATAATCACCCTGTCGTGCAATGGAGTGGCTTTTACATTTTCTGCCATAATATAAAATTTTGTTTTTTGTGCAATCAACTGGTGTGCCAATGGCCAGAACTGAAAAAAATGCAGGATAATTTTTCAGTTGCCTTGTCAAATTTTCATTTGCAGGCATATATTTTTCAGTGACGTATGTCATGTATAACTCCATCCATTCAACCAACGGATTTTAGTAACTTTATATAGATACGAAGTACATGTATGGATACAATCGCCGATAAATACAGCACCATTTTCAATAATATGGAACAGGGGTTCTGTATTATAGAAGTGATCTTCGATAATGATGGCAAAGCAGTTGACTATCGGTTTCTGGAAACCAACCCGGTTTTTGAAAAACAAACCGGACTGAAAAATGCCGTTGGCAAAACCATAAAACAACTGCAACCTGCGCAGGAAGAATATTGGTATCAGATCTTTGGCGATGTGGTACATACAGGGCGCTCTGTTCATTTCGAAAATGAAGCAGCCTATTTGGCAGGCGGCGTGTGGTATGAAGTATTTGCATTTCCATTCGATAAGCCCGAAAACAATCAGGTGGTTATTTTCTTCAATGACATCACCGAACGAAAAAAAGCAGAACGCAACCAGACCTTTCTCTCCGAGATCACCAAAGACCTTGTTGAACTGGATAATATTGCCGTTACCATGGACCGGTTGGGTGAAAAGATCGCCAAACATTTTAGCGTTCCCTGGTGCAGCTTTACAGAACTTTCCGACGATCTGGAAACGGGCTTAACTTCTTATGGCTGGAATGCATCCAATGAGCGTTCCATGAAAGGTATCTATCGTACAGGAGAGCTGTGGACGCCGGAGCAGAAAGCAAAAAACAATAAAGGAGAACTGACCGTAACAAACGACACCCAAAACGATCCGCGGCTTATTGCACAAAATTATGCCATGCTTGGTATTCGCGCATTTATTTCGGTACCATTGGCCCGAAATGGAAAAACCATGTTCCTGTTGGCTATTATGGACAATAAACCCCGGCTATGGCAGGTGAATGAAATAGAGCTGATGCGCGAATTGGTTGCACGCATTTGGGCCCGGCTCGAAAAAGCGAGAGCCGAAGAAGCAATGCGCGAAAGCGAAGACAAATACCGCAGCTTGTTCAATTCCATTGATGAAGGGTTTTGTGTTATCGAGATGATCTATAACGATGCCGGGGAACCAGTGAATTATCGTTTTTTAGAAGTGAACAAGGAATACGAGCGGCAAACCGGTCAGCAGGACCCATCCGGAAAACTTCTTACCGAAACAGCTCCGCTTACAGAGCCCTATTGGCTACAAACTTTTGATAATGTGGTACGCACGGGTGAATCGGTGCGTTTCGATAATTACCATGAAGACACTCACCGTTGGTATGAAACCTATATTTCGCGCATAGGAGACACCGGATCGCTACAGATAGCAATCGTTTTCAGAGATATAACGGAACGCAAAAATGCAGCAGAACGGCATGCGTTCCTGTTAAAGCTCAACGATGCCCTTCGTTCACTTACCGACCCACAGGAAATGCAGGCTGTTGGTGCCGACCTGCTGGGTATGCATTTAAAAGTAAATCAGTCTCTTTACGCCGAAACCATTGGCGAATACGTATACATTAGCCACAGCTATGCCGATGGCCTTCCACCCATGATCGGACAATTTCGTCACGAAGATTATGGAGTAAAACTGATACAGGGATACCGCAGCGGCGAAATACAGGTTTGTAATAATACCCGAACAGACCCTGATATTACCAATGCAGAGCAAAAGGCCCTTTCAGCAGCATTTATAGGCGCTTACATAGCGGCGCCATTGATCAAAAACGGCGAATGGGTGGCTACCCTGGCTGTGCACAGTATTATTCCCCGAAACTGGAAGCAAAACGAAATTGATCTGGTGAAGGAAACAGCAGAACGCACCTGGACAGCCATGGAAAGGGCAAGAGCAGAAGACGCTTTACGCAAAAGCGAGCAGCAATTAAAACAATTTCTACAAATACGAGATAATTTTATTGGCATTGCCGGGCATGAATTGAAAACACCCATCACCACCATGAAAGTATTTGCAGAAGTAGCGCAGGAAAAACTGGAAGAACATGGACGAATGGAAGAAGGTGAGATCCTGCAACGGCTGAACAATCAAATAGACCGGCTTACCCGCTTAATAAACGACCTGTTAGATGCCGCCAATATATTCGAAGGAAAATTAAACATTTATTTAGAGCCCACCGATATCAATGAAGTGATACAGGAACAAGTGGAGGAGATCAGAAGAACGGCCGCACACCAGTTTGAATTGCAACTGAATGAAGTGCCCATGATTGATGCCGATAAAGAACGCATAGGCCAGGTGATCAACAACCTGCTTACCAACGCTGTTAAATATTCGCCGGATAATACAACGGTAACCATCACCAGTTCGGCCATTGCCAATGGCGTACAGGTAACCGTTCGCGATGAGGGCATTGGCATTTCACCCGAAGAGCAAACCAGGATCTTTGACCGCTTTTACCGTGTAACAGTTGATAAAAACAAGGTACCCGGCATGGGCCTGGGTTTGTACATCTCCTCACAGATCGTTCAGCGGCAT
>CBIMFG010000843.1:0-3298 GCA_966243125.1 uncultured Niastella sp. | reverse complement strand
AGGCGGCCAGACAGAAGTGTCGAAGGAGGGCCGATTCCCGCTCACATCATCCGGTTTGAACGTAGGGCAAGCTGCTTGCTAGCTAATATGATGCTTTTAATTGTTTGAACCGGCAGGTTATCATAAAACTGATAGAGAATAAAGAAGAGCAGGAATCGCTAAAAGTATGGGTAACCGCCTGTAGCACCGGCCAGGAAGCTTATTCAATTGCTATCCTGATAGATAAAGCGTTGCAACAGTTCAGCAGACAACTAGATGTAAAGATCTTTGCCAGCGATATTGATAAAACAGCTGTTGAGTTTGCATCAAAAGGGAAGTACAGCCACAACCAGTTGCTGGGGCTTGAAAAAAAGATCCAGCAAGAATATTTTACCGAGGTAGAAGACGGCCTGATCATTATACCGCGAATACGCAAACAGGTGGTATTTGCTGCACATGATATTACCAAAGATCCGCCGTTCATAAAGAACGACCTGATCACCTGCCGCAACATGCTGATCTATTTGAATCCTTCGCTGCAGGAAAATGTGCTGTCGACCCTGCATTTTTCATTGAACAGCGGCGGCTATCTTTTCCTGGGCACCAGTGAAAATCCATCGCTGTTACGAAAAGGATTTACCGAAGTAAACAGTAAGTGGAAAATATACCGGCGTACTACCGACCAAAATACTTATGCCCGCGGCGTGCTCAACTCGGCCCGCAACAAGCTGGCAGCGCTTACCACTAATGTCAGCGGAAAATCCAAAACCGATGTACAGTTGTCGGATGATTTCAAGAACGTTTTGTCGGAAAAAATGGGGTTTGCCGGTATTTATATAAACGACAATTACGAAATCAAGGAAGCTATTGGTAATTTTAAAAAATACCTGTCGCTGCCCGATAAGCTTAGCACGCTGAATATCTTAAAAATGGCCCCGCCCGAATTATCGGGTATGCTGAGTACCACACTCAGAAAATGTTTAAAAGAAAATGCGAAACAGGAAATAAGGAATGTACGTGTACGGCTGAATGACGAACAGCGGATGCTGGATGTATTCATCTATCCACCCCGCGAAACCAGTAATGGCGCTTACTCGCTGGTGGTATTTGCCGATTCCGTTTTAAAAGGCGATAAAACGCCGGTGATGGTGCAGGACCTCAGCGAGCTGCAGAAAGACCAGTATGTTACACAGCTGGAAGATGAGTTGCGTGAAACCCGTACCAACCTGCAAATGGCCATTGAAAGCCTGGAAACTGCCAATGAAGAATTGCAAAGCAGCAACGAAGAACTGCAATCGGCCAACGAAGAATTACAAAGCTCCAATGAAGAATTGCAGTCATTGAACGAGGAACTGCATACCCTTAATACAGAACACCAGATCAGGATCAAGGAACTGGTAGAGTTGAACGACGACATCAGCAACTATTTGCAAACTTCTCAAATAGGGCAGATCTTCCTTGACCAAAAGCTGCGCATCCGCCGCTTTAATAATAGTGCTATAAGTGTATTTAATATCATTGAAGGCGATATTGGCCGCCCCATTGACCATATTACCCATCATATAAAAGCCAGCTCGTTTAACGAGGATATTAAGAAAGCCAATAAAACCGGTGCTGTTATTGAACGCGAAATAGAACTGGATAATGGCAACGTTTACCTGCTGCGTGTTTTGCCGTACATCAGGCAAGATAAGGTGCGCGACGGCCTGGTGATCTCTATGGTAGATATTTCTGCTACCAGAAACCTGAACACCCTGGTGAAAAGCGTATTTGAGGCCAGCGCCAATCCCATTTTTGTTTTTGAAAGCAAAAGAGGCGAAGATGGCAAGGTCATCGATTACGTATGCACCGTAGCCAATCACAACGCTTATCATTCACTGGGCACACAGATAAAAGAAGACAGGATGTCGCTGGTGAAAGATTTCCCTGAGTTAGCCAGCACCCAGTTACTAAAAAAATACAATGAGGTTGTAAGTACCGGAGAGCCTGCTGTTGGGCTTGAAATAAATTTTGTAAAGAACGGGAACAAGTTATGGTTTCTGCTGGGCATAAATAAAATGCAGGATGGCTTTGTGCTGGTACTCTCAGACATCACACTGCGCAAGGAAGCCGAGGAAAAGCTGCGCAAGAATTACAACGAGTTGCTGATCATCAAAGAAACCCTGCGGGAACTTAACAACCAGTTGGAGAAGAAAGTAAAGGAACGCACCCGCGACCTGAAGGAAAGTGAAGAGCGTTTTCGTATGGTAGCCTCCCTTACAAACGATGTTATCTGGGACTGGAATTTTGCAGAAAACAATGTTTGGTGGAGCGACAGCTTTTACGATTTGTTCGGGTATGCTGGTAGTGAAACGCAGGTGCAGAAACATTCCTTCCGGTTAAAACATATTCATAACGACGATCGGCAGCGGGTGGAGGAAGCCATTAATGCTTCGTTGGAAAACCCGCGTAAGGAATTCAACATCGGCTACCGTTTTCAAAAACAAAATGGTGAATATGCCTATGTGCTCGACCGGGGCATGTTGCTTACGGATGATCAGGGCATTCCCTATCGCATGATTGGCGCTATGGTTGATGTTACCCGTCTTGAACAAAGCAACCAACAGTTACAGGAGAAGAAGATTGAGCTGCAAACACAGATCGGCCAGTTCAGGTTCGTAACTGACTTTATGCCGCAGATCGTATTTTCTGCCCAGGCCGATGGTAACTTTGATTTCTTTAACCAGAAATGGTATGATTATACCGGGTTAAGTCCTGAACAAACTTTGAACAATGGCTGGATGACGGCGCTGCATCCGCAAGACTATGACCGCACTTTGAAAACATGGCAGCAGTCGCTTAGTAATGGAAACAGCTTTCAGTTTGAGAACCGGATGCGTCGTGCAGATGGATCGTATCGTTGGTTCCTGATGCGCGCCCTGCCAATGCGCGATGAAAAGGGCCAGATAGAAAAATGGTTTGGTACCTGTACAGATATACATAACCAAAAACTGGCAGAACAACTGCTGGAAGAAAAGATCCAGGAAAGAACACGCGAGCTGCGCCTGTCGAACGAAAAGCTGGAAGCAAGCAATTCAGACCTCATGCAGTTTGCCTCAGTAGCTTCGCACGATTTGAAAGAGCCATTACGGAAGATCCATTTTTTCAGCGGATTAATAAAAGAGATGTTGGCCGAAGAAGCTGCCAGTGTAGATATTGATACGTATATCGACCGCATCATCAGTGCTTCCTCACGCGCCACTAATCTTATAAATGATGTATTGTCGTATTCGCGGTTGTCGAGCGAGAATCTGGTAGAAGAAGTAAATTTGCATGACAT
>CBIMFG010000842.1:0-3305 GCA_966243125.1 uncultured Niastella sp. | reverse complement strand
ATGAAACCCAATTCCGCTAACAGTATTGACTAAACTATTTCACAATGAGAACCTTCATCATATTATTGTTACTGACCGGTTGCATGGTAACCGGGTGCCAGAAAAAAGAATACCTGTATCAGGGTCCCACTGCATTCCTGTGGCTGGGTACACGTAATGTGGTAAATGTAGGGCCGGTAGTGGATTCAGCGATCTCGTCTTTTGCCCTGAAACCCGGTACCGTTTTGTACGATACCGTATATATACAAGCTAACCTGAATGGAGAAGCAGCATTGGTTGACCGCCCTTTCAGGCTGGAGGTAGTGACCGACAGCACCAATGTGTCACCTTCTGATTATATACTGGGCGCTACGGTATTGCCTGCCCATGCATCTACGGTACGCGTGCCTGTTATTGTAAAGCGGACCGTGCAGGGGCTTGATCTTAATAAACAAAAAGCACAATTATTTTTGCGTTTTATACCCGACGAGCACTTTCAGCAGGGCGTACCGGGTGATTGGATTATTGTAAATCCATTTAATAAATTCCGGGTGATCTGGTTCAATTTCCTGGCGCCACCACCTACCTGGCCCCTCATACAATCTGTTACAGGCCCTTTTACCCAGGCCAAATACAGGTTTATTATCATGGCAACGGGCTATACAGAGTTTAGTCAGTTCCAGTCAAACTTTCTCGGGCTTATGGGTTTTCAGTCAGGGCTTCGCAAGGCGCTGAACGATTACAATAGCGATCCCGCTAATGCGGGCCGCTCCGAAGGCTGGCCTTATCTCGACGACAATGGTACCCCGCTCAAATTTTAATCAACTTATGCGCAACGATCATGAAAAAATTCATTCATTATAATATCTTGTTCATAACCTGCCTGCTGGCATTGAACGCCTGTTATAAAGACAAGGGAAATTATACCTATACGGATCTGGACGCGTTTTTCGTAGACTCCACCAAAGTAGGAAGTGCCTTTGTGGTGCAACAGTTCGATACGTTCAGATTAAAATCGGCACTCGTTTATAATGGCGACCGTTCGCGGCTGAAATTCAGCTGGAGCACCTACCTGATCACATACCCGCCCTTTAACGGCAATTATGCAGATACACTTTCAACAGCTGAAAACCTGGGTGTGCCAATTTCTATATTGCCGAATAAGTACTGGCTGGAATTTACAGCCACCGATACGGTTACCGGCAGGCGTGCAGCCGCCCGCTATACTATAACTGTGGAAAGTACGGGGTCTGGTTTACTGGTCATGTATGCAAAGAACAACCAGGTAGATTGTGATCTCATTAAAACCAAACTGCTCGAAGGGTTGCTGCCGCAGGAGAAAGTGTTGAGGAACCTGTATACACAAGCCAATCCTAAACGGCCGCTTACCGATGATCCGGTGGCTATTGCCATGTTCAAGTATGGTACGCAGCAATATATAAATATGCTCACCACCAGGGAAGCTATAGGAGTATCGCCCGCCGATTTCGCCATCACCAGGGAATTCAATAAACAATTTTTGATAGCACCCAATACAAAAAAGCCGCAGGGCTATTTTGCACCCCCCTTTTATTATGCTTTTGACAATGAACAAAGCGCCGGCTGGGAATGCATGGTGAACGACGGTTCGTTGTATGTTAACCTGGCGGCATTTGGCCTGGGAAAAGAAACGTTTTATAACGTGTTTACATCCACTACAGGCAACTACTATGCTAACCCGAACATTATTCAGGGCGCAGGCAGGTTTGTGGTGTTCGATCAATTGAACAGAAAGTTTCTTGCAGGCAGCACTTTGGGCACTACCTTAAACGACTACCCCAGTTCCCCATTAGGATCGCCGCCATTCAATTTCAATAATATCGGCAAGGACCTGGTATACCTGAATTATGGTTATGGCGCCCAATATATGGTGTATGGCATTTTCAAAAACCCAACTGATAATGGGCAGCGCTTTTTATACGTGATGGATTTTGGCGGTTCCATTGCCCGTGCCCTTATAGATATTTCTGCATATCCCGGTATTGCCCAAACCAATTTGTTTGCCTTTGGGCAGCGTGGACAGCTTTTGTTCTATGGTGTGGGCAACAAGCTGTACCGTATTCCTTTCGATTTTTCAACCAACACCGCTCAAACCCCGGTAGATGCCTGGCCAAATATTCCTGCCGATGAAGAGATCACCTGTATGAAAATGAGTCCGCACCCCGGCCGCAATTTACCGGAAAATGCGCTTGACAAATACCTGATGGTAGCTACTTATAATAAAACAACAGGCATGGGTAAGGTATATATGCTGCAATTGAATGTAACCTCGGGTGCTGTTCAATCACAACCTGCCGCTGTATACGACGGATTTGGAAAGATCAAAGACATCGCCTTTAAGTTTTAAAACCCTTTTGTCTCATTTAAACATACATAGTGTTCATTTATCCGGCCGCCAGCCGGCGGCCGGTCTTTTAAAGTAAAACCATGTGTAAAAAATTACAGAAGCGCCTCACCAGAGGTATGCTATTGGCTGTCATTTGCTGTGCCTGTACACAAACTGAAGCACAACACAACCGCCGTAAGGCACGCAACACCACTACCGTTGCCATTGATACCAGTCAGCACAAGAACAAAAATGCTGCCGCCAGCGCCATGACTGCGCTTATGGCCGGCCGTAACGATGCACCCAAACCTTATAAAGAGGTGATCACCGCAAAAGCCATTGCTTACCGCAGCTTTTTAACGGTTCAAAAGATCGACGACAAGTATTTTCTGGAAGTGCCCGATTCCATCCTGGGCCGCGAAATACTGGTCATCAACCGTATTGGCATGGCGCCTGCCGATTTTCGTACGGCGGCTCCCATTGGCTATGCAGGCGATATCATTGGCCAGCAGGTGTTCCATTTTTCAAAAGGAGAAAACAACCGCCTGTTCATTCGTACAAAAAGTTACCGCGAACGTTCTGCCGACAGTTCGGCCAATGGCCTGGCCCGCTTACTGGCACGCAACAATATGGAACCTATTGTTAACAGCTTTACCGTAAAAGCCGTTAACGATAGTACCCGTACCTCCGTGATAGAGATCACCGACCTGCTGGCGCAGGACAACAACCTGTTTGGTTTTTCAGCCCGCGCCAAATCATTGACCGGGCTCGCCAACATTCAGGCCGATGGGTCGTACCTGGACAGTGTAAAAAGTTATGGCGATAACATTGGGTTTACTTTTATGCGCACCTATATGATGTCCGTAAAAGGGTCCGTTCCGCACCCTTATACTTTTCGGTTACACACAGGTATGATCCTGTTACCCGCTGTGCCCATGAAGGCCCGTTTTGCCGATAAGCG
>CBIMFG010000841.1:0-3305 GCA_966243125.1 uncultured Niastella sp. | reverse complement strand
CCTGAATTTGATAAAGAGCAGATCAGGACTTTTATGAAGGAGTTGAATGATCTGTCGCACCACCTGGATGCCTCCCGCAAAACAGCCATTCGCCGTTGCGATTTTTGTAAAGATATCGTTGATGTATACTCTCCCTCTATTTGGGCAGGCTGGTACCGCGGTTTGTTCACTGAATACAAACAGGCTACGGAAGAAGAGTTTAAAAAAGTAAATCACTTTTTGCATGTGGAGTGGGGTGGCGATAGCCATGCCGGCCGTCATTCAGAAAATCCTGATAAAGCATTGCAAACCGTAAAAACCGGTGGTGGCGCCGATGAGCGGGCGGGAGATGCCAGCCTGTATGGTGGTGCAGCGCGCGTATCGAAAGATGGGGACTGGAGCGAAACCTATCTCTGTAATCTGGTTGACTGGCATTTGAAAGAACAGGAGAACATGCCCTGGTTAACAGGTACAGCCCAATGGCCCTTCAAGGATTTTTCTACACCGGTTCGTCCTGATAATCCTGTTCCTTATATGAACCAGAAAGGCGTGGTAGAACGCGATCTTACCAAAAAAGAAGCCTACTACGTATTTCAATCATATTGGACTACCCAGCCCATGGTGCATATTTACGGTCATTCCTGGCCGGTACGCTGGGGTAATGACAACGAAGAGAAAATGATAAAGGTATACTCCAACTGTACCGAAGCTGAATTGTTTGTAAATGGAAAGAGTTACGGAATAAAAAAGCGCAACAGCCAGGATTTTCCGGCAGCTGGTTTACGCTGGAACGTAGCGTTAAAAAGCGGCGCGCAGGACGTAAAAGTGATTGCCCGTACCGGAAAAACAGAAGTAAGAGATTCTATCAAATTTGAATACCAAACAGAAAAATGGGGCAAGCCAGCCAGTTTACTGCTGGAAAAGATCAGCGAAGCAAATGGCATTGCTACCATGCAGGTAAAACTGCTTGACGATAAAGGCGTGCTTTGCCTCGATGCTGTTAACTGGGTCCGCTTTAGTTTGGCCGGCGATGGCAAACTGATCGATAACCAGGGTACATCGAGTGGTTCACGTTTAGTTCAGGTATATAATGGCCGGGCTGTTATACGGGTGCAGGTGAATGGGGGGAAGTCGGTGATTGGTGTAAAGAGTGATGGTTTAAAGACTGTATTTAAAGACCTGTAAGTGGCGAGTTGATAAAGTTGATAGCGTTGATAATAGGTGAAGTTGACTCGTGAGTGGTGAGCGGTGAGTGGTGAGTTGACTCGCGAACTTCTGGGAAGTCCTGCATTGTCGGAAACCCACTCACCACTGACCACTCACCACTGACCATTTTAAAAAAAAACAAACTATGTACATAAAGCGATTGCTTCTTTCCTGGGTATTTCTTACTGCTATAGCAAATATTCAATGGCGGGTGGCAGATGATATAACCAACTTCAAATCCGAAGTAATGAAAACCCTGCGCAAGCAAATTCTGGCGCAGGCAGGGTGGGCCATGCAACAACAACCAGTTACGGTAACGGCGCAATTTTCGCCAAGAAGCGCCGGTGGTAAACACGATTTCTTTTCGGAAGGCGATTACTGGTGGCCCAATCCGCAGTCGGTTGATAGTCCTTATGTGCAACGCGACGGCATGAGCAACCCTGATAACTTTATAGCGCACCGGCAGGCGATGATCCGGTTAAGCCAGGTCATTGGCGCCCTGGCATCGGCCTATGAACTTACTCATGACGATAAATATGTAAAACAGGCATTGCAACATTGTAAAGCCTGGTTTGTGGATACTGCCACGTTGATGAACCCCAACCTGCAATATGCACAGGCCATTAAAGGCCGGTTCACGGGCAGGGGCATTGGCATCATAGACACCATTCAACTGATGGAAGTAGTGCAGGGCCTGGAAGCTATGGAAAATGCCAAAGGCATGAACCACCAACTGTTGGAAGCCATCCGGCGCTGGTTTGAACAATACCTGCAATGGCTAACTACACATCAATATGGCAAAGACGAAATGAATGCGACCAACAATCATGGTACCTGTTGGGTAATGCAAACGGCTTGTTTTGCTAAATTCACACGCAATGAAAAGCTGATGCAGTTTTGCCGCGACCGGTATAAAACCGTATTGCTGCCTAACCAGATGGCGGCAGATGGCAGCTTTCCTCAGGAGTTGCGCCGGACAAAACCCTATGGTTATTCGATCTTTAACCTCGATGCCATGACCACTATTTGTCAGATCCTGTCAACCAAAGACAACAACCTGTGGAATTACAGCACCCCTGATGGCCGTAACATTCGCAAGGGGGTGGAATACCTGTATCCCTTTGTGGCCGATAAAAGCAAATGGCCTAAAACACCCGATGTAATGTATTGGGATAACTGGCCGGTTGCACAACCATTTTTATTGTTTGGTGCCAACACCTATGGCAATAAAGACTGGTTCGACACCTGGAAAAAACTCGATCATGCACCGGAGGTAGAAGAAGTGATCAGAAATTTGCCGGTGCGGCATCCGTTGATTTGGCTGTAAACGCGGAACGCTGAACGCCGAACGCCGAACGCTTAAGGCAGGAAAATAGCGCTGAATGCTGAACATAAGACACCTTAAACCTTAAACTTTAAACTTTCAACCCAAAAGCATGCATAAGAAAAATATTATAACAATTGCTTTGCTGGCTACAGGATTGCTATCACAGGCGCAAAAGGTAAATGTAAAAAAGGTATTTGAAGATGCTAAGAAGCAAACTTTTGTGATGATGACCAATGTTACCGATGCTTCAAAAAACAATCCTGACCTGGTATCGCCGCGGACCCTTGAAAATGGAAATCTGAAACTGGTGCCCGCCAAAGACTGGACCAGTGGCTTCTTTGCAGGTGAATTATGGATGTTGTATGCGTTCACCCAAAAACCCGAATGGAAAGCAAAAGCAGAAGAATTTACTGCACGGGAAGAAAAAGAAAAATTCAATGGCGGCACCCACGACATGGGTTTTAAGATCTACTGCAGTTATGGTACCGGCTATCAGCTTACAAAAGATGCTGCGTATAAAGAAGTGATCATTCAGGCGGCCAAAACCTTATCAACCCGGTTCAATCCTAAAGTGGGCTGTATTCGTTCGTGGGACCATCACAAAGAACAATGGGCCTACCCCGTGATCATTGATAATATGATGAACCTGGAATTGCTGTTTGCCGCAACCCGGCTTACCGGTGATTCTTCTTTTTATAAAATAGCGGTGAGCCATGCCAACACTACTATGAAAAATCATTTCCGCCCCGATTATAGTTCTTACCACGGAGTGGATTATGATACCGCAACCGGC
>CBIMFG010000840.1:0-3306 GCA_966243125.1 uncultured Niastella sp. | reverse complement strand
TG
This sequence comes from uncultured Niastella sp., assembly GCA_966243125.1. Classification (GTDB taxonomy): domain Bacteria; phylum Bacteroidota; class Bacteroidia; order Chitinophagales; family Chitinophagaceae; genus Niastella. The sequence continues at coordinate 3,304 of CBIMFG010000840.1, read as the reverse complement.
CCTTTATCTTTTATGGTATAGGGTACAATCTGATAAGTCATGAATCGGCCACCAACGCGACCAATTATGCCGGCGCCTTTACGATTATTAATGCTGCCATTCATTTAACGGTAAGCCAGGTAATAAGGCGTTTACAATTGGCCGACCGGTCGTTGTATTACCTGTTGCTGGGGCTGGTGAGTGTGTTTTGTACCATTGCCATACCCGTACAACTCGATGGCAACTGGGTAACTCTGTTATGGACTACCGAAGCAGTACTGGTGTTTTTGATAGGTCGTATGCGGCGGGCAGGTTCCTATGAAAAGCTGGGCGCAGGTTTGGCTATCCTGAGTTTTTTAAGTTTGGTGCAGGATGGGGAGGAACATTGGGATCCATTGACAACGCATCCTTTTTTAAATATCGTGTTTGCAACGGGACTGCTGGTAGCTGCTGCGCAAGGCGCAATGCTTTATTATCACAAGAATAAAAACTACCAAACAACATTAGCACCTTCCAGCCTGTACCTTAAGTTTTATGATTATGGCCTGCCGGCCATTTTTCTGGCTACTACTTTTTCTGTGTTTTATATAGAAATCGACAATTACTTCCGCGTATTGGAACATAGTTCCGATTTTGCCTTTGTTGTACTGTTGCTGTATACCATGATGTTTTGTGTGGCTGCGATGGCGGTTAATCAGCGATGGAGCCGTAATAAGATGCTGGCTGGGGGCCTGCTTGGCGGAGCGGCTTTCCTGATGGTAATTCTGGTGATGTATACGTTGGAGCTGTTAAATGACCTTACCCGTTCATACTATCAAAACGGCGCTGGGTATTTCGGTGCCCTTGAGTTTTTCATCCGCTATATAGTAATTGCATCGACTACCTTATTGCTGTACAAAGGACAACAAACCCTTAATGAATTTGTGCAGAACCCCATAATCAAACAGGCCTGGATGTTGATGGTTTACGGGGTAGTATTGGCCTTTATTAGCGCCGAATACCTTTGCTGGACATCTTTCTCCGGTGCGGGTAAGCAATACAAATTAGGATTGAGCATTGTGTGGGGTGTATATGCCCTGATGCTGATAGTGCTGGGTATTCAAAAAAAGCAAAAGCACCTGCGGCTGGCCGCCATTGCGTTATTTATGATAACGCTGATAAAATTATTCTTTTACGACCTGGCAGGTTCCGGCACCATTACCAAAACGGTATCGTTTATTTCATTAGGCGTGTTGCTGCTGGTAGTGTCGTTTCTGTATAATAAGTATAAGGAGGTGTTGTTTGGGGAGGGGGAAGGGAAGGATGTATAATGAAAAAGCCCCTGCCTGGTAAACCAGACAGGGGCTCCCTATATAATTTTCAGCCTTAACTATGGGAAAATACCCAGTTCATTATAGCTGGTACCCACTTTATTAATGGCTACCACGTAAGCGGCTGTACGCATATCCGGAATTTGCGGATTGGCTTTCCATACTTCCATGATCTCGCGGGTAGCGGTGATCATAGTTTCTTCCAAACCACTGCGCACCAAGTCAACCTCATCGGGACCGTGCATAATCAATTCTTTTTCTGAACCGTTCACTTTCTTACCGGTCAGTTCTTCAATTTGACCAAGTATGTGGGTGTTCAGGTTCTCGGTAAAGCGTTTTTCCATGCGGCCATAACGCACATGGCTCAGGTTCTTTAACCATTCAAAGTACGATACGGTTACACCACCTGCGTTAAGATACATATCAGGTACTACCAGTATGCCTCTTTTTGCAAATATTTCATCCGCTTCGGGAGTCAACGGTCCGTTCGCAGCTTCACCAATGATCTTTGCTTTTACATTGGGGGCGTTTTGTCCGTTTACTACAGCTTCCAGTGCCGCTGGGATCAGAATGTCGCATTCCATTTCCAGTGCATCGGTATTTTTCACAAAGTTGGTGCTGCCGGGGAAGTTCAGGATTGAACCTTTTGCTTTGCGGTGCTCTACAACTTTGTCTACATCCAAACCATCGAGGTTATAAATAGCACCTTCGTACTCGCTTAAACCAACGATCTTGGCACCGTGCTCCTGGAAGAATTTAGCAGTGTGGTAACCCACATTACCCAAACCTTGTACTACTACACGTTTGCCTTCCACCCCAACAGGCAGGCCCAGCCTATCCATTTGATCTTTCATAGACAGTACTTCGCGCAAACCGTAGAACACACCCAGGCCAGTTGCTTCGCGACGGCCGCGAACGCCACCCTGGGTAACAGGTTTACCGGTTACGCAACCCAGTCCATCAATTTCGCCAGGACGCATGCTGGTGTACGTATCAACGATCCAGGCCATTTCACGTTCGCCGGTACCGTAGTCGGGAGCGGGTACGTCAATGCCGGGGCCTATGAAGTTCTTTTTGATCAGTTCTGAAGTATAACGCCGGGTGATTTTCTCCAACTCATAAGGCGTATACTTTTTAGGGTCAATGGTGATACCGCCTTTGGCGCCTGCAAACGGTACGTTTACGATAGCGCATTTATAGGTCATAAGGGCGGCAAGGGCCATTACTTCATCAAGGTTCACTGAAAGGGCAAAACGAATACCGCCTTTACAGGGAAATTTGTGGTGTGAGTGTTGAACACGATAAGCTTTGATAACTTCTACCTTATCGCCAATTTTTACCGGAAAATGCATGCGGTATACGGCATTACATTGTTTGATCTGTTCCAGGATACCGGGATCCCAGGTGGTGAATTGCGCGGCCTTATCGAAACTCTTCTCCACCGCGCCAAAGAAACTGTAATCTGACATGACTAAGCTGTTTTTGTTATTATTATGAGCAGTATATAGCAAGCTTTGTAGTTAGTAGTTCGTTAGCTACCAACTATTCGTTAAAATGCAATAGTAAAGAGGCTTGAAAATTAGCGAACCCCTTTCACCATAGACCATTCACCGTTATTAAGAACTTTGTTTTTCGAGCTTTGAGATCTTTCTATCGAGCCGGATCACATATAGGAACAATCCAACAAGAATAGTTACGGCAACTGCCAGCACAACATAGATCTTGTTTCCGGCGCCCAAACCTGTAGGCGTTTGTGCTACATGTTGCGTAGTGTCCTGGGCACGGGCCATTAATTGGACAAATAAAACGATCAGGGTTACAATTAGTTGCTTCATACTAAAAATTATGCGGAATGTTTTTTCTCCTCCAGTAATCGAACGCGCAACCTAAGGGTAGATATCCAGGTGCCTAACAATGCCCAACCCATTACGGCGGGCCAGAAAACGAGGCGCATGGTAGCGTCGAGACTGCTGCCGCCAAGATTGGCCTCTTAGGCGATCTCCTCGACTCGGAGG
>CBIMFG010000839.1:0-3310 GCA_966243125.1 uncultured Niastella sp. | reverse complement strand
AACATCGCCGGCTTTGGTAATTTCTGTAACCACCACTTCCAGTTTACCATCGTCGATCATGATCTTGTTGCCTACTTCCACGTCTTCGTGCAGGTTAGGGTAGCTTACATAGATCTTTTCTTTGGTACCAACTACCTTTTCTTTGGAAGTAAAGGTGAGAATATCGCCGGGCTCAATTAACAGGGCGCCGTTCTCAATTTCACCAACGCGTAATTTGGGCCCTTGTAAGTCGGCCAGTATGGAAATGTTGTATGGTTCTTTTGTATTGATGGCACGAATATGCTCAATGATCTGGGCTTTGTTTTCGTGTGTGCCGTGCGAGAAGTTGAGGCGGAAAATATTAACCCCTGCTTTTACCAGTTCAAGCAGTTTTTCGTACGTGTCACAGGCAGGCCCTACGGTAGCTACGATTTTCGTTCTATGAATGGTGTGTTGAATGCCTGCTTCCTTATCCATTTCATTGTGCAGGTACTTGGTAATATCTCTTGCCATTGTATTTGTTTCTTGATTCTAAAATTTCAGGTTTTTTGTGATACAGGATTTCAAGATAGGGCAAAACCGGTTAGCTTGCCAGGATCTTTACAATCTTAATCCATTCATCACTTATCTTTTGTTTTGACTTCACAGCTCTTTCAAGCAAGGTATAATGCATGCGGTTGTTCAAAATGCCCACCATTACATTATGGCGGCCTTCCAGCAGCGACTCAACGGCGGCATACCCCATACGGCTGGCTATAAGCCTGTCTAAGCAGGTTGGCGAACCACCGCGTTGAATATGGCCCAGAATGCAAACCCGGGTATCAGTTGTTGGGAGGCGTTCCTTCACCACTTTGGCAACTTCATTGGCGCCGCCAAATTCATCCCCTTCGGCCACCACCACCATGTTCACCAGTTTTTTGCGGCGTTCTTTTTCCTGTAAGGAGGCTACCAGTTCTTCAATATCCGTTTTACGTTCGGGTATTAAAATATGTTCGGCACCGGTAGCTATGCCACTGTGCAGGGCAATATAGCCGGCATCGCGACCCATTACTTCAATAATGAATAAACGGTCGTGTGCATCGGCAGTATCGCGAATTTTATCGATTGCCTCAACGGCTGTATTTACTGCTGTATCAAAGCCAATAGTAAAATCGGTACCGGCAATGTCTTTATCAATGGTGCCGGGTAAACCAATACAGGGAATGTCGTACTCGCGGCTGAAAATATCGGCGCCTCTGAATGAACCGTCGCCACCAATGATCACCAGGCCATCTATCCCCAGCTTTTTAAGGTTGTTGTATGCTTTCTGACGTCCTTCGGGGGTAAAGAATTCCTTACAGCGAGCTGTTTTCAGTATGGTGCCACCGCGTTGAATAATATTGGCCACACTGCGCGAATGCATGGGCACAATATCATTGTCAATAATTCCGCTATAACCGCGCATGATACCAAACACCTCCAATCCATAATAATTTCCGGTTCTCACAACTGCCCGTATCGCGGCGTTCATACCCGGAGAATCACCTCCCGAGGTAAGTACACCGATTTTAGTCACCTTTTTTGCCATGAATAAAATCTGTTTTATTTAAAAATCTTCTAATCTGCAAAGGAATTTGTTAAAGGCTTTCTACCAACTTTTGGAAAGGCGGCCCAAAAATAAGGTTTTGTTTTGATACACGTATTAAGTACACACTCGCTCAAAAATTCCCTAAAATTGTTCTGTAAAATGATGCTTTTTTTGTTAAACACTATTTTTTTTAACCATTATTGCGCTTTATTCAGGAAAAGAGTTTAGCTCACGGTTGCTTAAAATCGCGTTCGGGCTTCAAGATAATGAATGTGTTATAAAGATTGGTGTAAAGAAATTGAGATTATTATAATTGAAATAAAACGAAATAATAAATTATCAAATGAAAGTGTTAATCACCGGTGCCAATGGATTATTAGGGCAACACCTTACCAAATTATTACTCGATAAGAACTATGAGGTAGTGGCCACCGGCCGCGGCGAATCGAGGTTGCCGTTTGAACCATCTGGTACTTATACCTATCATACAATGGATATTGCTAATGCGTTTGATACGTATGCCATCATGAGCCGGGAGAAGCCCGATGTAGTTGTACATGCTGCTGCCATGACGCAGGTAGATGATTGTGAGAAACAACCTGAGTTATGTGAACGCATCAATGTACAGGGCACTGCACAAATACTTACAGATGCTGAAACTTTTAGCAGTCATTTCATTTATATCTCTACCGATTTTGTGTTTGATGGCGACAAGGGAAATTATAGTGAAGAAGAAGATACAAACCCCATCAGCTTATACGGCTTTAGTAAACTACAGGCCGAAAGCATGGTGCAGGTAAGCGACATACCATTTGCTATTGTACGTACCTGTTTGGTATATGGAAATTTATTAAAAGGTACCCGCAGCAATATTGTAAGCTGGGTAAGGGAAAGCCTGCAACAGGATAAAACCATACAGGTGGTAAGCGATCAGATGCGTACACCTACGTATGTGGGCGACCTGGCTAAAGGTATTGCTCTCATCATTGAACAAAAAGCAACAGGCATTTATCACATTTCGGGTAAAGACTGGTTAACGCCTTATGATATCGCGCTTAAAACAGCACATAAGTTTCAACTCGATGCCGGCAAGATCGTAAAGGTTGATGCCTCTACTTTTAAACAACCTGGCCGCCGGCCTTTAAAGACAGGGTTTGTTATTGAGAAGGCAAGAAAAGACTTAGGATTTGAACCAATGACATTTGATGAGGGTTTGGAACTGATGTAACCTTTGATATAAATGATTTTTGTTACCGGTTACCAGTCACCGGTTTTCGGGAAAACTGGCAACCGGTGACCTGCAACTTGTAACTTGTAACTGCCACTATGAATATCAATGCATGTTTTTAGCCATTGACTCCTTTTAAAAATAAACCTCCGCCATCATACAGCGTGCGCTGCCACCACCATTGGTTTCAATGGTTGTTAACGGCGCATGCAGAATGCGGTTATAGCTTTCCAGTTTTTTTATTTGTTCTGGTTGTAAGGAATGATAGGCCTGGCTCGACATCACCAGTATTTTTTCACCGGCTTTGTTGTGCACCTGCAGCATGTTGCCGGCAAAATGGTTCATTTGTTCAAGGCTGATGCGAATCAACTCTTTGCCTGTATTGCCGATTACTTCCTGCACCATTTTATTTTCTTCATGGTTAGGCAGCGAGTCCAAACAGATCACCACATAGCGGTCGGCTACACACATGATCACATTGGTATGGGGCACCCCCATCGCCTTGATCAGCTCGGTACAGGCGATCGCGGCGGCGC
>CBIMFG010000838.1:0-3320 GCA_966243125.1 uncultured Niastella sp. | reverse complement strand
CGGATCTATACTTTCTACGTCCTATAAATTCAGGCCAATTACCACCGGTAATATTTTAGGTGATCTGAATGCGCTTACTACAGGCAATATAGAGCTCTACGGAAAAAATTCGCTGTGGGATACATACGCCCCTGCAGTACGCGCCGCAGATTATGATCCGCTTACGCTTACTCAAACGCTTCGTGGCCAGGCCTCTTTAAGCTGGGAAGTGATAAAGGGCCTCACGGCGCATACCGACCTGTTTTTTAACAGGGGATGGGATCAGCGTAAATACTGGTCGGGCGCCACTTACAATAATTATCTGGATGATGCAGGTGTAAAAAAGTTTGCAGGCAATGTTGACTATCGCAAAAACGATAGCTGGCAAATGCGTTGGTCAAATACATTGAGTTATCAATTCCAGCTTAATGAAGCCAACCGGTTTAATGTGCTGGCTGGTTATGAAATTTATAATTCCGGCGGTACCAATATGTCTATTCAGGCAACCCGCTTTCCTTCAAATTTTGACAAGAAAACAGCCTTTGCCCAAATTAACCAGTTCGATTCATCGGGTTCCTCTACCATTGCTGCCAGCGTAGCTACGCCCGTTCGCATCAACTCTTATTTTACGCGGATCAACTATACTTTGCTCGACCGGTTTTTGTTTACGTTCACGTTCCGGGCCGATGGTTCTTCCAAATTTTCTCCCCTTAATCGTTGGGGATATTTTCCGGCCGGCGCTTTTGCCTGGAAAATGTCGGATGAATCTTTCCTGAAGGATGTTAGCTGGCTGGATAATTTAAAACTGCGCGCTTCATTTGGTGAGGTGGGTAACAATGGTATTGATGCCAGCAAGTGGTCGCAGTTATGGGCTTCCGTTACCGATCAGCGTTTGCAATATGCTATCAACCAGCGGCGCCAGAGTGCTTATGACTTTGCCTCTACAACCCTTGCCAACTCCAACCTGAAATGGGAAACAACCATCACCCGCGATCTGGGTCTTGACTTCTCATTCTTTAAGAACCGGATCTCAGGAACTTTAGATGTGTATCATAATACTACCAAGGACCTGCTGATGATTGCCACCATTCCCGGCATCACCGGTTTTACGCAAACCACTGCCAACATTGGACAAACAAGTAATAAAGGGGTAGAATTATCATTGAACGCAACGGTTTTTGAAAACAAAGACTGGAACGTGTCTGTAGGTGGTAACATCAACTGGAATAAAAGCAATATTGATCAACTGGCTGGCAACGTAAACGGTTTGTATACCGCTGCCTGGTCAGGTACACAGTCTTATCCCACCCAGGATTATATTCTGCAACAGGGACGCCCCGTTGGACTGGTTCGTGGCCTGGTATATGATGGTTTTTATACCCCCGATGATTTTAATTATAATAATGGCGTATATACTTTGAAAAAAGGTGTACCCAGTGGAGGAACCAATATTGGCGTTGTGCATGGGGTGCCCAGTTCAGCTGCTTATCCCGGATTGCCAAAATTCAAAGACCTGGATACGAACGGGATCATTGATGGAAACGACATTGCCGTAATTGGCAACATGAATCCCATTCACACAGGCGGGTTCAACGTAAGCGCTTCTTATAAAGGTTTTGATTTTGGTATGTACTTTAACTGGAGCTATGGCAACCAGATCTATAATGCCAATAAACTGGCTTCGTTATATGGTCCTAAGGAAGCAGGCGTTTATGAAAACCACCTGGCTATTCTTAAGGATGCCTATAAAATATACGATGTGCAGAACGGACAACTGGTAAAATTAACTACACCCGATCAGTTAAATGCCGCCAATGCCAATGCTAAGTTGCCGCTTGCCTATAATGAAGTAGGCGTAACCTCAACGTTGGGTATTGAAGACGGTTCGTTTTTGCGCCTGAACACCCTGGTGTTGGGCTACTCACTACCTAAATCTATCATCTCTAAAGCGAAGATCAGCCGCCTGCGTATTTATGGAAGTATCTATAATGTGTTTACGCTTACCAGCTATTCAGGGCTCGACCCGGAAGTAAACGTAGATCCTAACCACAACAACAGCCAGTATCCAACTACCGGTCTTGATTTTGGTGCATACCCCCGGCCCCGGTCTTATGTTGTTGGTGTGAATCTTAGTTTCTAATTATTAAAAGCGCAAAAATGAAAAAGTTAATAAACTATATATTACTCATTACGCTGTGCATTGCTTTTACCCAATGTAAAAAAAGTTGGCTCGATACGGATTCTCCATCCAATGTAGACGATGCTTTTGTAACCTCTACACCATCGGAAACATACAAAACACTTTCCTGGTGTTATGCCAACTACCGGCAAAACTGTATTATGGGAACCTACAGGTGGAACGACCCCATTGGTTCAGATGCGGAGATGTATCCCGAGGATGGTTCCAGCAATAACCTGAACGCCATTGGCCGCTCTGATCTGTTAACCATAAACGCTGTATCAGGTGGTTTTAATGGTTTGTACAGTACGCTGGCCCGTGCAAAAAAAGTAGCCGGTCTTATTAAAGCAAAACCAGCTTATCAGGCAGATGTAGCCGGTGGTAAACCAACCGACTGGACGCAGCTGTACGGTGAGGCTATGACCATAAAGGCGCTGTGTTATTTTGATTTGATAAAACATTTTGGCGATGTGCCTTATGGCTATGAATATGATAATACCATATCAGAATATTCGCTGAGCTCCCGGTTTGCTATTTACGATAGTTTGATCGCAGATCTGAAAGAAGCTGAACCGCTGATGTACAAACTGGGCGAGGGCGGTATAAATGCCGAGCGGATGTCAAGAACATTCTGTGATGCGCTTATTGGGGAGCTGGCGCTTTTTTCAGGCGGCTATCAAACCATTCGTACAGATATAGAAGGGTTATATGGCAGCGTTACTTTTACCAAAAAGGGTAACCAGCAAAATAACTGCGTTTATGCGCGGCGTACCGATTACCTTGATTATTACAAAGTAGCCGATCAGTATTTGCAGGCGGCTATCGACAACAAAGGTTCTGCCAATTTAATTACTGCCGACAACAGAGGAGGCGCCATAAACAATCCTTTTCAACGGCATTTCCAGTATTTTGCTGATCTGCAAACAAGTCCGGAGTCTATATTTCAGTTAGGTAATATTCAGGGTGGGGTATCGGCAACTACCAGCGAATATCCCTATGCATTTGGCAGGCCATCTGATGGGGGCAGCAACAATGCCGCTCCAACCAAAACGTTTGGCGCACTTCGCATCATTCCTACCTTTTACTATGGCGAATTTGAAAATGGCGATAAAAGACGCGATGCCAGTGTAACTGTTACCGGCAGTAAAGGTGATGGTAATGA
>CBIMFG010000837.1:0-3322 GCA_966243125.1 uncultured Niastella sp. | reverse complement strand
TCAACACACAGGTTGTGAGCAATACGCATTGCCCAAGGGAGAAATTTACCTTCCTCGGTGTACCGGCCTCCACGAATGGTGTCAATGATCTTGATCAGCACATCCTGGAAAATATCTTCTGCAAGATATTTGTCCTTTACAAGAAACAAAATAGATGTGTACATTTTCTCCTTGTGGCGGAGGATGAGTGTTTCAAGAGCATACAAGTCTCCATCCTGGAAGTCCTGGATTAACTCATGATCGGTCTTTTTACGTAGTGAACTCATAACTTCTACGGTTTTTTGAAGGTGATAGGATATTTATTAAATGGATTTTTATAATTGAGAAGCTTTACTGAGTAGAAATGTCCTGCTGATAGGCGGTGTGTTTAGTTTTCGTTTCGTTGTACAAATTACCAACTAAAGATAGAGACTTTTTCGAAAAAAGCAAACTTTAAGCAATTTTTAGATTTTTTTACCCAATAACCGCTAAAGAAACTATTTACGAAAAGCAATGTTATACAATAAATTTGTATCCCAATATTATGGCTACATCAACAAAGGCTAATACATTAGCAAGTCCTGTGCCTAAATCGTCTGATAATATATTTATTAAAGGCGCAAGGGTACATAACTTAAAAAACATTTCGGTAGAGATCCCGCGGAACAAGTTTATCGTAGTTACCGGTGTTTCGGGATCGGGAAAATCCTCACTTACCATAGACACCTTGTTTGCGGAAGGGCAAAGAAGGTATGCAGAATCCCTTAGTGCTTATGCGCGCCAGTTTATGGCCCGTATGGTAAAACCCGATGTGGATTTTATCAAGGGATTGTGCCCGGCAATTGCGATAGAACAAAAGGTAATTACCCGTACCCCACGCAGTACCGTGGGTAGTATGACGGAAATTTACGATTACCTGCGGTTGCTGTTCGCCCGTGCCGGTAAAACCATTTCCCCCGTTTCGGGCCGCGAGGTAAAAAAAGATGATGTAAACGATGTTATTGAGGCAATTGCCAAACGGCCGGCCGGCGATAAGGTGCTTATTCTGATCCCATTCAAACAAAGTAAGAACCGTAAACCGCTGGAAGAGCTGAACATTCTGATGCAAAAAGGCTTTTCCCGCTTATACAATGGCGAAATACTGCGCATTGAAGAGTTAATTGACGGGGCCGCTTCAACGCCGCTCAAACTCTCTAAAGATACATACGTGCTGGTTGACCGGCTGGTGGTGAAGGATTTCGATGAAGACGACCGGCATCGCATGGCCGATTCTATTGGAACCGCTTTTTATGAAGGCGAAGGCGAATTAATGCTGGAAGTGAATGGTAACACTAAATTACAGTTCAGCAACCGGTTCGAGCTGGATGGAATGCAGTTTGAAGAACCCGTTCCGAATTTGTTCTCTTTTAATAACCCGTTTGGCGCCTGCCCCACCTGCGAAGGTTTTAGCCAGGTGCTGGGTATAGATGAGGACCTGGTGATCCCCGATAGAAGGTTAAGTGTATATGAAGGCGCCGTAGCACCCTGGAAAGGGGAAAAGCTGGGCGCCTGGAAAGACCAGTTCATTCGCGGCGCCCGCAAGTTCGACTTTCCGGTACATAAAGCCGTTATGGAACTCTCCAAAGCCCAGTACAAAGTGCTGTGGGAAGGCAATGAATTTGTGAACGGCATCAACGACTTTTTTAAAGAAGTAGAACAGAACCTGTACAAAGTACAGTACCGGGTGTTGTTATCGCGTTACCGCGGCCGTACCGCATGCCCCGATTGCCATGGCTATCGCCTGCGCAAGGAAGCATTGTATGTTAAGGTAGGCGGTATGCATATTGGCGAACTGTGCGAAATGCCGGTGCGTGATCTGGCTGTATGGTTTGCCGAATTGCAATTGAGCGAATTCGACAAACAGGTTGGTAAACGTATTTTGATAGAAATAAACCACCGGTTAAAAACCCTGCTCGATGTTGGGTTGGGCTATTTAACCCTTAACCGCCTGGCCAACAGTTTAAGTGGTGGCGAAAGCCAGCGTATACAATTAACCCGGTCATTAGGCAGTAACCTCACCAATTCATTATACATCCTCGATGAACCTTCTATTGGTTTGCACTCACGCGATACCGAAAGGCTCATACGCGTGTTAAAAGAACTGCGCGATCTGGGCAATACAGTGGTAGTGGTTGAACACGATGAAATGATGATGCGCGAAGCCGATTACATCATCGACATGGGGCCACTGGCTTCGCACCTGGGGGGTGAAGTGGTTGCCCAGGGCGATTATGACGCCATTATTAAAAACGATAAAAGTCTTACGGGCAAGTACCTGCGTGGCGATCTGAAAATTGAAGTGCCCCGCACCGTACGTAAATGGACCCGCTCAGTAAGCATAGAAGGCGCCATGCAAAACAATTTGAAAGGTGTTGATGCAACCTTTCCGTTGAACCTGTTGTGCGTGGTGAGTGGCGTAAGCGGTAGCGGTAAAACCACCCTGGTAAAACAGATCCTGTATCCCGGGTTGAAAAAGATAAAGGGCGAACCGGTTGATAAAACCGGTCTGCACAAAGCCATTACCGGCGATATTGAATACATTTCTCAAATAGAACTGGTTGATCAGAACCCCATTGGTAAATCGAGCCGCAGTAACCCGGTAACCTACATAAAGGCCTGGGACGAAGTGCGTGACCTGTTTGCCAAACAACCGCTGAGCAAAATACGCGGCTTTCAACCCAAACACTTTTCGTTTAATGTGGATGGTGGCCGCTGCGATACCTGTAAAGGCGAAGGCGAACAAATTGTAGAAATGCAGTTCCTGGCCGATGTACACCTTACCTGCGAAGTATGCGGTGGTAAAAAGTTCAAAGAAGAAGTGCTGGAAGTAACCTATAAAGATAAGAGCGTGTATGAGGTGCTGGAAATGAGTGTTGACGAATCGCTTGAATTTTTTAAAGATGAAAAAGACATCATCAATAAAATAAAACCCCTGAGCGATGTGGGGCTTGGTTATATAAAACTGGGCCAGTCGTCAGATACGTTATCGGGTGGTGAAGCACAACGGGTAAAGCTGGCTTCCTTCCTGGGTAAAGGACGCAGCCAGGGGCATATCTTATTCATCTTTGATGAACCTACCACTGGTTTGCATTTTCATGATATTAAAAAACTGTTAACCAGTTTCAACGCCTTGATAGAACAGGGCCATTCCATTCTGGTAATAGAACACAACACCGATGTTATAAAAAGTGCCGACTGGATCATTGACCTGGGCCCAGAAGCGGGTGATGGTGGTGGACAGATCGTGTATGCCGGTGTACCGGAAGGATTGAAGAAGGTGAAGGAAAGTTATACGGGGAAATTT
>CBIMFG010000836.1:0-3328 GCA_966243125.1 uncultured Niastella sp. | reverse complement strand
GCCACGCCTCCACATGCCCCGCCCGGCTGCCGAACAGATCGTCCACTTCGGCAATACCGGTACATTGCTTTGCAAACACTTTTACAACAGCGCCACCATCGGCATAATAAGCGATGTCTTCTGCGAGTAAATTCTCCAATGCTTTTACATCCCGGCTTCTGATAGTTTGCATGAATTTCTCCAACACGGCTGGCGTTACGCCTTCGTTCTTCGGCGCAACTATCGGTGCATGCACCTGATCTATTTTTTGTTTGGCCCTACTGAGCAGTTTCCGGGAATGTTCAACCGAAAGCGACAAGGTTTGCGCAATTTCTTCATGCGAATAGGCGAAGGCTTCTTTTAAGATAAACACCGCCCGTTCCTTTGCATTTAACTGTTCCAGCAGTATCAGCAGTGAATACGAAACAATTTCATTCAGGTTTATGTTTGTATCAGCCTGTTCTGTGTCTACCGGTTCAGGCAGCCAGGTATCGCCCAACTGCAATTTTTTTCGTTGATTCCTGATATTGATCGATTGGTTGATAACGCTGCGGATCAGGTAATTTTTCGGATCTGCCACTTCTTCTTTGCCGCCAGCCAGAAATTGATACAAAACATCCTGAATGGCGTCTTTTGCGTCTTCTGCTGTTCCGAGTATATTATACGCATAAGGAAACAGCATATGCTGATAATCTTGCAAGAGTTGAAATTTTGATAATGGTCCCGATAAAATCGGGACCATTGTGCAATTTGATTAATTAAACTGTCCAACTTTGTAATCACCGGGAACTGTTCTGAATGCAATATTAAGCCGGTTCCAGCTATTGATAGAGAGGATAGCCATGGTAAGGTCGGCAATTTCAGTCTTGTTAAAATGCCTGCTCAATTCAGTGAACACTTCATCGCTAACATCCTGTTGCGGTATGTGCGTCACAGCTTCTGTATAGGCCAGTGCTGCTCTTTCAGCATCTGTGTAATAAGGTGTTTCTTTCCAGGCGGGCAAAGAGTACAGGCGCTGCTCTGTTTCGCCTATGGCAATGGCATCTTTCCAATGCATATCAAGGCAATAAGCACAGCCATTGATCTGTGAAGCCCGGGTTTTTATCAACTCCATTAACTTATGATCCAATCCTGATTGCCTGAGGTATTGACCTATTTTATACAATCCATCAAAAAAGCCCTTCTTTGCGTCTGTGAATGCAATTCTCTGTTCCATTTTTATATTGTTTTACTGTTTAAAATTCGTGGTACGGTAATAAAACAAAGTAGTGCACCGAAACGTGACAGGTTTGGAGTGATTTTTTAGAATTTGTTACGATTTGTTGAATGTGAAGTGGTTAGGGCGGCTGTTAATTCAGTTCCAAAATGTTGGAATTAAAATAAAAATGCTAAATTTAGAATCAGCAGCCGATTTCTACACCTTACAAATTCGCCATATGGGACCAATCGCGCTCCTTATATTAACGCTAGCTGCCATTCTGTTTTCTGCCGGCGGCATACTTGTATCAAAATTTATGGTACGGGGATCGGTGAATGCGCAAAAAGGTCAACCTTATGAATGTGGAATCCCCTCTGAAGGCTCACCCTGGAATCAGTTTAATGTTGGTTATTATTTGTTCGCTTTGTTGTTCCTGATCTTTGATGTAGAACTGATCTTCGTTTATCCCTGGGCCGTTGTTGTAAAAAAAGTTGGATTGATGGCGCTTGTTGAGATCGCCATTTTCTTTTTCATATTATTTACCGGGTTTTTGTACGCACACAAAAAGGGCGCATTAAAATGGATGTAATGCGGAATAAATAATCCGTCAATGGAAAACAATGTAAACAAAGAAATACAAACCGCATCCAAGGGGAATGGAAATGGGCAATTTCCCGGCGAGGTTCATGACCTGCCCGGTGGCGGTATACTCATCAGTTCTTTTAATGATATCATTAACTGGGCGCGTTCCAATTCTTTATGGCCGCTCACTTTTGCCACCAGTTGTTGTGGTATTGAAATGATGTCGGTGGCTTCTTCGAAATACGATTTTTCCCGCTTTGGTTTTGAAGTAGCGCGGGCTACACCCCGCCAGGCCGATGTAATAATTATCGCCGGCACCATTGTTAACAAAATGGCGCCTGTGCTCAAACGCCTGTACGATCAAATGGCCGACCCCAAATATGTAATTGCCATGGGCGCCTGTGCCATTAGCGGCGGGCCATTCTTCTATAATACCTCTTCAGTAGTAAAAGGCGCCGATCATGTGATACCGGTTGATGTATACATTCCCGGTTGTCCGCCCCGGCCCGAAGCCTTGTTGCATGCATTGATAACACTGCAACAAAAAATTAAAAGCGGTTTAACACGCGAACAGATCAGGGCAGAAAAACCACAATCATGACCAACGATGAAATAAAGCAACATATTATCACCGTTCAACCCAACACTGCGTTTGAGGAAACCGGCGAATGGTTGCAGGTATCCGTTGAAGTAGAGGAATGGAAACAATTTGCGCGATGGTTGCGCAACGATGCGCTGCAAATGGATTTTTTGTTTTGCCTTACGGGTATCGATTGGTCGGCAACAGCCACGGGCAAAACGCTTATGACCATGGTGTATCATTTCACCTCTACCATTTTCAAACATACACTGGTGGTGAAAGTAAAACTAGATCGCAACAATGCCGAAATAGAAACGGTGTCGGACATCTGGCGCACCGCAGAAATGCATGAGCGCGAAGTGTACGATCTGTTTGGAGTAAAATTTCTTCATCATCCTGATCTGCGGCGATTGGTACTTACTGATGATTTTGAAGGCCACCCCTTGCGAAAAGATTTTGAAGATCCTATAAACATGATCAAACTATAATCTTGTACAGAGAAACTAAAATAATAGAAACTTATAATCAAGTCCCCCCTATTGGGGGGGACTTAGGGGGGGCTGAGGGGGCTCTGGTGATCAACGTAGGCCCGCAACATCCGGCAACGCATGGCGTGTTGCATTTGGTGATCACTTTGCAGGGCGAAACCATTCAAAAAATAGAACCGCATTTAGGCTACATCCATCGCAGCATTGAGAAGATGTGTGAAAGCCTGAGTTACCGGCAATTTATTTATGTAACCAGCCGCATGGATTATTTATCGGCGCATATTAACAACCATGGTTGTGCGCTGTGTGTGGAGAAAGGATTGCAGTTGGAAGTGCCCCCACGAGCCCAGGTGATAAGGGTGCTGATGGGTGAGCTCACCCGCATTGCCTCACATGAATTATGGTGGGGCGCTATGGCGATGGATCTCGGCGCCTTCACGCCGTTTTTTTATGCCTTCCGCGAACGCGAAACCATCAACGACATTATGGAAGAAACCTGCG
>CBIMFG010000835.1:0-3337 GCA_966243125.1 uncultured Niastella sp. | reverse complement strand
GCAACATCCAGCGGACCAATAACAGACCTGGGTGAATAAAGACTTTGTCTGTCTTTCCGGTACATGAAGATGAAAGCTCTCAGTTTGTTTAAGGAATCTATTCCCACAAACCCCTGTTCCAGCAACCGGTGATAGATTGAATTATTGTGCCCCATATAGCTTGTATCGGCCATCCATTCATTTGCAAACATATTAGGCGCCTGAGTAGTGAAAATGTTATTAACCACCACATATGCTCCGGGCGGTATCAAATCCATAAACTGAACTACCTGTCTTCGTTTTGCAGTATCCGATTGTGCTGATGTAAAATTAAACTGGAATTGCCACTTGCGCTCAGCACCACAAATAGCCACACTTCCATATTGGCCGGGCAAATTGAGATCATTGTTATACCAGGGTTCCAGCGATACCGAATCAAACACATAAAATATAAGGCCGGAGTAACCGCAAACGCTCCTTATTTTTGTATCATTATTAACTGACACGCCAATATCCGATGCCTGGTTAGCAGCATCAGGGTATACACCATTTCTTATCACTACATAATTCTCGCGGGTGCCATATTTATAGATGTGGTCTACAGAATCAAGGTACAACCTCACCATCTCGTTGTCTTTGAGTTGGTGATACTGCGATTGACTGAAACCATCTACATGACCATTGATATAAGTAAAGGAAGCCGTATTCCACCTGATATCATTTGGATTAGGCATATCGGGCGCTATGCGCCAGTAATAAACTGTGCTATCCAGATAATGAAGACCTGGATCAAATTCAATTAATCCTCCTCCGGCGGTGATGGTTTTCCTTACCAACAAATTCGAATTAAATGCACCGGCCGTATCTATTTCCATTACCCAGTTTTTATTCACGCTTTCAGGGTTGGCTGTAGATGCGATCAGTTTTTCAGTTGCATTATTTGTAATGGAATACCCCAACGGATAAACCGGCCGGGCTTCATCTTCATAAATATAAAAGTCTGTTGAAGCCGTATTATTACCTTCAGAAATTTCAGTAATAGCACCATTTCCATCTATTGTAGCAATGATCTTATTCAACCCTTTATCACGGGTAGCTAAAAGAGGAACTGAAAGCACTACAGAATCAGATTCTCTTACACCCTTTATTTTCTGGCTGAATAAGATACCGGTTGTTCCGTTAGGATATGTTTGCTTTACTTCTAACAAAACCGAATCAGAAACAGCTTTCCCCAGGTTCATCACTTTAACCTTTACCTCATACTCCTTTTCAGCCAATGAAATAAACAGCGGAGTAACTTTAATGAGGGATTGCTCAATCACATAATCAGGTTTCGGTTGAGCATTGATGACTATAGCCGGATCACCGTTCAGGGTCATTTGTTCAGCATGCATACGGGCATAAAAATCATACGACCCCACGCTATTCATTACCTGTTGAAATGCATCCCGTATGGTAACACCCAAAGATTTGTCAAAATCACCGGAACTGAGGCTTTGGTACAAATACGATAAATATATGTTCAAGTAATTTACTACACCAAAGTGGGTACTGGCTACAAAGGCAATAGATCCATGTTGTTTGGCCAGGGTAAACTTTTCAGACAAGGTTTCATTTACCTGTAACCTTGCACTATAATAAGTAAAAAAGTCGCCTGCCTTACATCCGTTTACAAAAAACACCGGATACTTACCCTGGTTATTGTAATTATAAGGATCATCTATATTAAACTCAAGCGTAGTTGCCGAGGAGTGCCCAAAATAAGTCAGAACGGAAATTCCTTCAGCAAATAATTGAGATAATCTATCAGGATTAAACTGATCTATCGAATTGTTTGAGGCTTCACAAAATGTAGACACACGGCCCCCATACAAGGTATCTTCAATAATATGCCTGTAAATATCCATGTAATTACACAACACAGTTCCCAGATAAGAATCGGTAGACCCGGTTACATGCACAACATTCTTCATCCATCCCCTATCGGCAATTGTGTTGGCGGCATTTTTTTGATTCAACTCATATTCTTTCAGCTTATCAAGGTAGTCTTCGATTTCTTTTCCTGATACTACCGATAACCGGCCAATGGGAGTAGTAGCTACAGGCATAGTCAGGTCTTCAGCGCTCAACAGGTTGTCGGAGCCTGGCCAACCAAATGTGGGCACCAGATTTAGTTGATCGTTCAGCGGTTGGAACGCAATGCCCCGGTCACCAGCCTGGTATTCCTGGTAGTTCATACCTCTTCCGATCATAAATACATATTCTGGGCTTTTCGCAAATCTCGCCCTGGCGTACCTGATAAAATTGCGTACAGATAAAGGATGTTTGTTAATACCAAAAGCAAACTGATCAACCAGGTCATTGATATCGACGATCAACACTTTAAAGTTACCGCCAGCCGCCGACTCGCGATAGCTCTTATAATCCTGCACGGGGTTATTACCTGATGAGCCTACATATAAAATAGGGTTGGAAATTATAATGTAAGAACCCTGATTAACAGCATTGCCATAGTCAATGAAATTGCGGGAAGTTATTGTGGTCACCGTATTGATATTGGCGCTATTCTCACTTACCAGTACCAGTTGGCGGCTGGTGGCAGATCCTGTTAATGCAAACTCCACCATTCCTCCGTTCAGGTTACCTGTATATCTTTCACCATTTTTTGTATCATATAAAACAGGCGGTACGCCTCCATTATTAAAATTGCTGATCCGGAGAAAATAACCAGCGGACCTGGCCGGTAATTCGAATTTAAAATTAGTGAAACCACCAAAATCGAATGTTCGCGGATAGGTTAATTCAAAGAAAGACACCGCCATGCGATCTGCAGTATTGGCAGATGTATTAGTAAACGTTATCGCAAACGATCCACTGCTGATAGAATTATTATCGACCGGAACTGTAGTTTGAAGATCATCGTAATAATTCATCACGGCATCCTTAACAATAACGCCATTTACCCGTGCTACTATATTACGGTTATAGGCGGCAGAACCAACAGCCCCAAACTTCAGGCTGGAAGCCGGCCCAGCAGTATAAACATTTAAATTATTTACAGGCGTACTAAGTGGTGCAGAATTTTTGATAAGAGCACTGGCAAAAAACTCGCCAATATCATAGCTTGACGAATACACATTTTCTCCTACATTCCATGCCAACCCAAGGTTGGGTTTAGCTGCACCAATACCATAATAGTTCCCATAAGTGTACATGAAATAGGGCTCAACCGGCAATGTATTGCCTGCCACATTATTGTTTACTTCTGTATATTTAAAACCAGGCTTAGTGGCTGGATTCACAGTTAAAAAATAAGTGGCAGTATCTGACTGTAAACTGTAAGCAGTGGTGTGTTGAT
>CBIMFG010000834.1:0-3337 GCA_966243125.1 uncultured Niastella sp. | reverse complement strand
GCGTCTATCATGAACCACCTGTATGCCATTTCAGACAATGGCAGCATGATCATTCATGATACAAGAGAAATACTTTCCAAACCATTGCCAACGCATGAAATAGAGGAATTGGTGACAACAGCGCGTTCTATACCAAACGCCTGGCCCATACTTTGTGGTAAAGACGTTTGGTTCATAGAAAATGCAGATACTACACTCATAGAAAAGATCTTAATATATCACAAGAATTTTAAGATCGTAGAGGACCTAACGACAGTGACCGATCCCATTTTAAAGATCTCGGTATTGGATCTTATGGGTACGGAGCAACATACCTACCCGCATTATAAACAATTTGAAAACAAACTGAAGATTGCCATAGGCGGAGCTATTTGGCTGGATATTACCCGCACTGATGCGAATAAAGGTGAAGCGGTAAAAGTGCTGCAACAATTACATAACATCACTGCTGATGAGACCCTGGTGTTTGGGGATTTTATGAATGATTATGAAATGATGCAGGCAGCCACCTACAGCTATGCGATGAAAAATGCCTATCCTAAAATATTAGAAGTGGCAAATTTCGTAACCGAAAAAAATAATAACGAGGGTGGGGTACTGGATGTTATAGAGACGCTGTGTTTGTAGTGCCATGTAGTGACCCGAAAAATTAATTGGTAAAATAGTAGCTGCGTATGCTGTAATAGCTGCGCAGCTTTTTATTTATACAGAAAATATTTGCGCAACCAAATAATTGCACTTACATTTGCAACCATATAGTTGCAACTATTTAACAATGGAAACAAGAAGAGATATTTTTCAGGCTATTGCCGACCCAACAAGGCGCGCAATTATTGCCCTGATTGCATTGCAGGCAATGACACCCAATGCCCTTGCAGAACATTTTAATACCAGCAGACAGGCAGTATCAAAACATATCAAAATATTGACCGAGTGCGAACTGGTAAAACAGGAACAGCAGGGTAGGGAAATTTATTACTCGCTGGAGATTAAGAAAATGAAAGAGATTGATAAATGGTTAGATCAATTCAGAAAGCTGTGGGAAACTCAATTCAATCAACTTGACCAAGTATTAGCAACACTTAAAAAACAAAAAAAATGACAACTAATTTGCAATTTGATTTTACTGTTGACAAAGCAGCAAAAACCGTATTCATTACCAGGGAATTTGATGCCGAATTGTCGCTGGTATGGGATGCTTTCACCCAAAAAGAATTACTTGACCAATGGATGGCGCCCAAACCCTGGGCTTCAAAAACAAAATATATGAATTTTGAAGTGGGTGGACGCAGGTTTTGGGCAATGGTAAGTCCCGAAGGGCAGGAGCGTTGGATAATTCAGGAATACAAGTCCATTACTCCAAAGACCAACTATAAAATGTTCAATGCTTTTGCAGACGACAATGAAAACCCTCAATTGCCGGGTTCTGACTGGGATTTTACTTTTAGTGAACACGGAGAAAGAACAATAGTAAACATTTCAATTTATAACGAATCGCTTGCCCGCATGGAGATGATGATTGAAATGGGCTTCAAAGAAGGTTATACTATGTCACTGCAAAACCTGGATGAACTGTTGGCAACGTTATCGCAACGATAGTTGAAAGATCTGACAAATAAAATTGCACCAGCCGTAGAGTTTGTGCAATTTTATTTAACCCCTATAATCCAAGACCGAAGATCGGTTTAATGCCTTTTCATATCCGGGATAAACATTCCTGCCAATTCATCAATGAATGCATCGGGAAACCCGCCTGAAAGATTGGTAAGCACAATAATAGAGAGGTCATCATTCGGGTATACAAATACGGCCGATCGGTTGCCACCCACAGGCGCCACGGCCGCATGATTGGCTCTTTTAACAACGGGCCAGCCTGCTGCATAGCCATTTAGTAAACTGCTAAAGCCTTCCGTTTTACCGTTATTGAGTACAGCGGGGGCCCAAAGGGATTTAAGACTTGCGGGTTGTTTTAGTAATTGCATGCTTTGTAAGGCAATGACCCAGCTGGCTAATTCTTTTGCAGTTGAACTCATACCAGCAGCTGTTTGCAAAAAGGGCGGAAACGAAAAGAACATATTGCTGAGCTTTCCCTTCCGGTATTGGTAACTGCTGGCAGCATGAAGTACAATTTCTTTTGTAGCACCAAAACCAGATTGTATAGTCTTTGGCATCCCAACTTTTTCCAATTGTTCTTTGGTAATGAATTGCTGGAACGGCATACCGCTTAATTTTTCGATAATGCGACCAAGTAATAAATAATTGGTTTGGTTATAACTGAATTTTTCTCCGGGCTTAAACTCAATGGGCATTTGAAGTACCTTACTCCAGGCTTCCTCAGGGTCGTCGGCTATTAATACAGATTCTTCTTCATTTACAATATCCGGAATACCCGAAACATGCGACAAAAGCTGCTGAACCGTTACCGGTTTCCAGGTATCTGGTATATCAGTAAGGTATTGGGAAATGGGCGCATTCAATGTTATTTTTCCGGCTTCCATTAACTGCACAATAGCAATACCTACAAACGCCTTGGTGATTGAATTGATAGTAAAAACAGTTTTATCACTTACAGGGATCGAATCCTGCAGATTTGCCAGTCCGTAATTGCCTGTTTTAATAATTTTTCCATGTTGTACGATCGCCAGTTGTAACCCCGGGATCCTACGCTGCTGCATTTTATTTTGAATAAAAATATCGATACTGTCTGCTTGTCCCAAAACGCTCTTGTTACAGGAGAAAATCAGCAATGCGATAAATCCTTTCTTTAAAATGCCAGTCATAATGGATGAATTTTCGCAAAGAAAGCATTTTATGTTCAATACCAATGAAATATCGGTTACTTGTATAATTTCGGCCATATGAAAACGGCAGCAATGACCATCAAGGTAAAAAGGTCCTGCAAATTTCACTTTGCAGGACCCCGTAGAGACCACCGTTATTAATTACCAAGCAAATTCACAGCGGTAACAATAGGGCAAAAAGCGCTTATCACGCCTAAAATAGCTTCTGCATCCTTTGGTGAAAGTCCAAATGCGCCTTCCAATACGCCTTTGATCTTATCTTCAACCCATCCCAGCACTTTTGCCGCCATTTCGGCCCAGGCTTTCGGATCGGTGAACAACTTAATAAGGAACTCCTTCACCGCATCGAAGCATTTACCTGCCAGATCGGCCAGTTTACCAATGTTAACATCCAGACTGATGTCGCCAAGTGAATATGGATTGCCTGCCAACTGGAAGCCGGCAGTGAATGTTGCGCCAAAGTCGCCCTTTTGCAGATCTGCATAAATTTTCGATGCAGCATACACGCCGGTATTTATGTTCCATGTTCCCAATGG
>CBIMFG010000833.1:0-3346 GCA_966243125.1 uncultured Niastella sp. | reverse complement strand
CTGGCCGATACCGGGTTCGATTTACTGATGAATGAGTGTTGCTGTCTCATGGAATTAAAATTAAAAGTTATAAAAGTTCAATTGGGCCTAAACTTTCATCTGTGACTCGGGATTGAGTTGTCTGGTTTTAATCAAAGTTCCCTGATATAGCCTTGAGGAGCAAGAGTTAAAGTACCAAAAGTAACGAGTAGTAGCTGTATTTAAATTAGGTAGTTCTACGGATTTTGGGCGAGGTATTAACAAATATCTTTAGCACCCGTTTAACCTAAATTTTTTTTATGGCAACTAACATGAAGTCTTATTTGACTTACCCTTTTGCACTTATGTTCTTTATGGGAGCAATGTTGATCAGCTCCTGTGGAGGCGGCACTCAACCAGGCAAAGATGAAGTATGTATCAAGAACCCGAATGACACATCGGAGCTTGGCAGAAGAAAACATTTCATTCCTGTAATGAGCATTGATATTTATAAGAAGGACTTTGACGCAACCCGCGATACCATTAAGCAAAAGCTTCCTGATATTATGATCCCAGACTATGAGATCTTTAACCGGGCTTCAATTGTTGAATATTTGAAAGACAGCACTGTTGCTGGTTTTAAATTTTATTATGGCATAAAGCCTGGTGCTGAAAAAAGAAAAGCATTGCGTATAATGATTGTAGGTGTTGATAAGAATGGCAAGAACGTTTACCTGAAAGACAAAAATGCAGCATTGGGCGCCCAGGCAGACAATGGCGAAGGTGGTTTGGAATATGGCCAATGCACCCCTCCTTGCGATATTGAGCCATAACGCAGGAAAAATTTACCCTAATTCAATGACCGAGATTCACTCGTATAATGGATAGTACCGTACGTTTTATTTTAAGTCTAAGCATCGGTATTGCTGTAATAATCGGGATAGTAAGATTTCGAAGGATAGATCCATCTTACTATCCCTTCCTTTTTGTTTGTTTTGCAGCATTGGCAGTAGAGTTACTGCACCGTACCCTAATGGAAAATGGATTGCCGAAATCCCTTTTTTTTCTGTTGAATGTTTATTCCTATGTTGATTTTCTGCTGTTTTTATGGCTTTTTAATAACTGGAGGCTTTTTAACAGAAGCAGATCAACGGTTATCGCCATTGCAGGTGCATTCTTCCTGGCATGGCTGGTAACCAATATTATTTTTACAAGCTTTATTAATAAAGCTAATTTGTATTTTTTCATTCTGTACTCGTTTGCATTGATCTTTTTCAGCGTAAGCACTTTTAACAGAATGGTGGTGCATGAACGGAGCAGCATTTTCAAGAACCCGAAGTTTTGGATTTGCCTGGGAGTTATAATTTTTTATTCATTCTTTATAGTTTATTCATCAACTGGCGTAACTTTCATGTATGTACCAAGTAAAGAGTTCAGGCAGGGATTGCAGTCGATAATGGTATATTCAAATTTATTGGTTAATCTTTTGTATGCAGTAGCTGTAATATGGATACCCAGGAAAAAGAACTTTACCAGTCTCTTTTGATAGTTGTTGGTGTAGTGGGTATAACTTTGCTTTATTTCATTATCACCATCATTCGCTATCAGCGCCGCAGCCTGAAACTGCATAAGGAAAAAATACAGGCTGAAATAGATACATTGGAAAAAGAACGCCGGCGTATAGCCTCCGATCTTCACGATGAACTGGGCCCCCTGCTTTCTGCCGTAAAACTTCAAATAAACAGCCTCAATACTACCGACCCCGACGATGAGGTCGTGATCGCAAAATCGAGCACGCATTTGGATAGCATTATCCGCAAGTTGCGTGAGATCTCGAACAACCTTATGCCCAATACCCTTGTGCGAAAGGGGCTTCAAAAAGCTATTACCGAATTCATTGACAATAACCGGAACGTATACGGATTAGAAATAAGATTTATATGTGATCAGGATGTACGCCTGAATCAATATAAAGAAGTTAACATCTATCGCATCATTCAGGAAATTCTACATAATACCATAAAACATGCTCAGGCAAGCCTGCTGATCATAAAAATGGTAACCGAGAGTAACCGCCTATTGCTCATGACCGCAGATAATGGAAAAGGTTTTGATTATTTTACAAAGGTAAAAGACAATCCCGGCCTTGGACTTCGTAACTTGCAGAGTAGGACCGAGGTGATGGGCGGTGAACTTACCTGTCACTCAGAACCGGGTAAGGGCACCACGTATACAATTGAAATTCCTCTTTGACCAGAACCAGGTGTTATTATGAAAACATATGGCAATATAAAAGTTGCTATTGCTGACGATCATGAGATTTTTCGCGACGGATTGCGGGCAATGTTGCAAAAGCAGCAGGATATTTTATTGGTGGCCGAAGCCTCCAATGGCAAAGAATTGATTGAACAGGTAAAATCACAGGAACCTGATATTGTGATCAGCGATGTAAAAATGCCGGTCATGGATGGGGCTGCCGCTACCCGCCATTTGGCGGAATATTACCCACATGTAGGCATAATAGCATTAACCATGTTCGATGAAGAAGACCTGATCATTGATATGCTGGAAGCAGGCGCCCGCGGTTATTTGTTGAAAAATGCCGATAAGAACGAGATTATAGAGGCCATCAAATCGGTTTACCAGCAGCAGCCTTATTACTGCCGTCATACCTCCAACAAGCTGGCCCAAATGGTGGCCAAAAGCAAATTCAATCCATATAAACAAAAACCAAAACCCGAGTTTAATGAACGGGAAATTGATATTGTTGCGGATATATGTAATGGCTTAACTAGTAAGCAAATTGCTGAAAAAATATTCCTGAGTGTGCGTACCGTGGAAGGGCTACGGTTAAAGATCATGGAGAAAATGGAGGTGAAGAACACCGCCGGCATCATTATTTACGCCATCAAGAACAACTTGTATAAGCCCAATAATATATAACGCTGCCGTATACACTTTTATACTGACTACCACCTTGTTGGCTTCAATTAATGCCCACGTATAGCCGAAAAAGATAACGGCGCCATGTGTTATCAAAAAAATATTTTCAAAAAAACTTCACAAAATATTTGGTGTAATTGAAAAATTATTGACACCTTTGCATAAACAAATCAACAAACATGTTACGCAAACAAACACATATTGAGGTGCTGAACGGCTGGAGTCCGATAGCGGATCCTACTGTTTGCGGGGCGTGTTACGCTGATGAATAAGTTGAACAAACTAATTCGATATAACACAGGCCCCGCAAGGAATTGCGGGGTTTTTTATTTATCGGCTGTTTAATAAAATAGCAGCGAAAAAGAACCTTTATGACCTAAGGAATGGGTATACGATTTTCATGTGTGTGTACGAGTTAGGTGAGTGTGGAGCAAAACAAATAAAA
>CBIMFG010000832.1:0-3348 GCA_966243125.1 uncultured Niastella sp. | reverse complement strand
GATGTCGTTGGCAAGAGGTAAAGATTTCAACCGCTCACAAATCTCCACCGAGCGTTTGCATTGCCATACCACGGCATTGTACAAAGGGGTGCCGCTTTTATCCCACACAACAAATGTTTCGCGTTGGTTGCTGATGCCAATGGCTTTTATAGCCCGTACATCCAGTTGTTGAGTGGCCAAGTCTTCCAGACAATGTTTTACCGAAGCCAGCACGTTTTGTATAATGCCTTCAGGGTCCTGCTCTACAAAACCATTGGCGCCATAATTTGTTTGTAACCGTTCATGACCACGCGCCACCACTTTACCCTGCTCATTAAAAATAATGGTTTTGGTACTGCTGGTTCCCTGGTCAATAGCCAGTACATACTGTTGTTTGCTCATGATCGTTATTTCTTGTTTCCGCCTTTGTCAATTATAACTGCAATTAAAATAACAGCCCCTTTTACTACCTGTTGCCAGAAGGGGGATACGTTCAACAACACGAGGCCGTTATTTAATACGCCGATGATCACGGCGCCCATTACGGTACCGCCAATGCTGCCCTTCCCTCCTGATAAAGAAGTGCCACCAATCACTACTGCGGCGATGGCATCCAGCTCATAGCCGGTACCCGCGTTGGGTTGTGCCGAATCGAGGCGCGAGGTAACCATAATGCCACCTACTGCCGCCAATGCACCGGCAATACTATATACAATGAGTTTTACTTTATTGATGTTGATGCCCGATAAGATGGCCGCATTCTCATTACCACCTATGGCATAAATATACCGGCCCAACCGGGTTTGCCGGGTAATAAATACCGCCAGCAATACCACTACGCCTGCAATCCAAACCGGTACGGGAATGCCCAGCAACCAACCGGTACCAATAGTGGCAAACGCCGGCCCGAGGTTACTGATGGGATGGCCCTGCGTCCACAACATGGTTAAACCGCGCGCAATAGTGAGCATGGCCAGCGTGCCTACAAAGGGCGGCACTTTAAACTTCGTGATCACAAATCCGTTGAACCAGCCCAGCATAGAGCCAACGATAATGCCGCCCAGCAAAGCGCCTAAAAGAGTAAAACCAATAAACAGATCAACCGATGGCAGCTTGATGCCGTTCTTTAACAAACCCGCTGTAACTGCGCCACACAAGGCCAGGATTGAACCTACCGAGAGATCGATGCCCGCTGTTAGCACAATCAGGGTCATACCAACAGAGATGCAGATGTTCACCGCTATCTGCCGCAACACATTCCAACCATTGTCCATGGTAAGAAACTTGTCGCTTAAAATGGCAATGATGGTACACAGCACAACCAGCGCAATCAGCGATTGCAGCCGGGCAAGGTTTATCGTATTATTTCTTGGAATCGCAGTCATCAGGCAGTAATATTATGTTGTATGGCATGTTTCAAAATATTGCTTTCGGTGGCTTCCGCAATGGGAATGTTGGCAGTTAACCTGCCTTCTGCCATTACCAGCACGCGGTTCGAAGCAGTAAGGATCTCGGGTAGTTCTGATGATACCAACAGAATAGACATTCCGGCCGAAGCCAGTTTCTTCATCAGGTTGTAGATCTCAAATCGCGCGTTGATGTCGATACCCCGGGTTGGTTCATCCAGCAGCAAAATACTCGGGTTGGTAGCCAGCCATTTGGCCAGTACGATCTTTTGCTGGTTGCCACCGCTCAGGTTTCCTGCCAGGTTATTTTCAGAATGGGTTTTAATACCCAGTTGCTGAATGTATTCTTTCGACAGGTTGGTTTCTTTTTTATTATGCAGTACGATGCCCCATTTTTCCAGCTGGTTCAGCACCGTTATACTGATGTTTGTTTTTATTTTCTGATCAAGGATCAGTCCATGCGCTTTTCTGTCTTCCGGCACCAGGGCAATTCCCTGATTGATGGCCTGGATAGGCGATTGGATGTGCACCTCTTTCTCCTTAACGAAAATATGGCCGCTCGCCCTTTTCGGATGCAGGCCAAACAAGGTTTCCATTAATTCGGTGCGGCCGGCGCCCATCAATCCATACAACCCAACGATCTCGCCTTTGTGCAGGGTAAATGAAATGTCAGACAGAATATTGGCCTTAAGGCGCGAGGCACTTTTCAGGCTTATGTTCTGTACCCGCAATACCGGTTCGGCAAATGTTTGCGTGGTATGGCTGGTGGTTCCGTTTACAGCGCGGCCCGTCATTTTGCGGATCAGGTCATCCTGCGTCATGTCGGCCATCAATCCACTTTCAATAGAACTGCCATCGCGCATTACCACAAACCGGTCGGCAATGGTGAACAGTTCTTTTAACTTATGCGAAATATAAACAATGGTTTTACCTTCACTGCGCAGTTCGTTGATGATCACAAACAGGTTGTCTACTTCCTTATCGCTGATGGCCGAAGTAGGTTCATCCATGATGATAACATTGGCCTTTGTATGCAATGCCTTGGCAATTTCAACCAATTGCTGCTGGCCAACTTTTAAAGAACCTACCAACTCACCGGGGTCTGCATCCAGTTTTACTTTCTCTAACAACACCCTGGTTTGCCGCGCCATTTCCTTTTTGTCGAGCATACCCATGGCGTTGCAGTGTTCGCGGCCCAGGAAAATGTTATCGGTAATGCTCAGTCCGGGCACCAGGTTCAGTTCCTGGTGAATGATCACAATGCCTTTTGCCTCTGCATCTTTGGTGCCCGTGAGTTTTAATGGTTCGTTGTTATAAATAATAGCGCCCTCATAATCTACATACACGCCCGATAGCACCTTCATTAAGGTTGATTTACCGGCGCCGTTCTCCCCAATGATGGCATTCACCTTACCGGGATGCAACTCCAGGTTCACGTTATTAAGGGCGATAACCCCGGCAAATTGCTTTGTTATGTTTTGTGCAATCAACATTTAGTGCTGAATGATTTTACATTGAACAGGTATAATTTCCAGATCATCCATTGAGTAGTGTTCCTGATTCAACTCTATAGCACCAGTGCAGGAAACACTGTCGGCTTTTTGTACAGAACCTTTAAAGGCGGGCAATACTTTTGTGCGCACCGTTTTATTCAGCTCTTCTGATATCCTATTCAGATCGGACGTGTTCACAAAATCCTTGATGTTCACCAGCCGCGATGCATCGCGAATGGCATTCCCATATACATATTCCGTTTCTATTTTAACGGTATGCTGGTTATCCTTGCTACCGGTGAGCAGCACTACCTCATCATCACTTACCGACAGCACTTTACCGGAAACTTTTACCAGTGCGTACCGCACATTGCCAATGCTCATGGAATTAAGATAGTTGTTGAACGCCTGGGTAGGATTGGCTTTTATTGCCGCCTGCAGCGCATCGAGCGTCAATGCGCTATCGAGCC
>CBIMFG010000831.1:0-3349 GCA_966243125.1 uncultured Niastella sp. | reverse complement strand
CGCCAATACCCACTTGCGTGCCCTCTCCTACCTGCACATCACCCGCCAGGGCAACATTAGGTGATATATGTACAAAATCGCTTACTACACAATCATGATCAATGGAACAATTGGTGTTTAATATAACATGTTCCCCAATGGTGCTGTGTACATTTACCGTAACATTTGCCATTACCACTGTTCCCTCACCAATTGAACTGCGGGGTGAAATAACCGCCGATGAATGAATGGCCTGCGTAAACCTGACACTGCTTAATTTTTGTGCAACTATTTTTCTGATGCGATTATTACCTATTGAAATGATAAACTCATCAGCCGGCACCACTGCAGCCTGCTGCAATGTATTATGCACCGGATAATCCAGTAACGAGGTTACATTTGGATTATCATCTATCAATCCATAAGGGATCCGGCGTTGGCTCTCTAATATTTCACAGATCACCTTCGCATGACCACTTGCGCCATACAATAAAATACGATTGGTAAGCGACATAGGTTAATAAGGGCAATTCTCAGAAAGGATTTTAAGCTGACAAGTATAAATCAGTCTCATTCAGGTAAATGCACAGAAAGGCATCAAATACGTGGCGTAAAAATACACACTAATATTTGATGCACATAATATTATTGGGTAAACTCCTACATTTTAATAAGAAATACTACTAAGCGGTAAACCGGTAATACCGGCCGGCTTTGCGCTTTACAAAGCTTTCGGAATAGCTGTATGATTCTTCATCATCTATCTCCCGCTCATCAGACATGGTGGCACTATCTAAACTTCCCATCATGATCAATACGGGAAATAAAATAGAACGCAACAGCGTTTTTACCGGCCGCAATTCTTTAACCGACTCAATAACTGCTTCTGTTACCGTTCTACATTGATCATTGGTTAGCTGCGGGTAAATGGGTAGTGAAATTTCGTTGCTGTATAAATTATAAGCCGAAGGATACTCCTCGATCTTATAACCGGCCTGCTTAAATACGGTAAGCATAGGCAATGGCGTAAAGTGTACGTTTACTGCAACGGAACGGCCCGAAATGCTTTCGATAATTTTATTACGTTCTTCCTCATTGCTATTCTTAATGCGTAATGGATAAAGATGGTAGGAAGAAGCACAACCGCTTTGCTGATATGGTGGACAAATAGCCCAATCATATTTTGAAAAGATGTTGTTATAAAAATCAAACACCCGTTTTCTTTCAATCAGCAACAGGTTCTCATATTTTTTAATTTGCGACAAGGCTACTGCTGCCAGTACATCGGGCATGTTCATTTTAAAGCCAGGATAAATAACATCGTACTGCCAGGCGCCGGCCTTTGTTTTTGTAAAGGCATCTTTTGTTTGACCGTTCAAGCTCCAAATGCGAAGTGTATTATATACCTCTTCATTATTAAATGGCGCAGGCAGGTTGATGGCAATAACACCGCCTTCGGCAGAAGTAATATTTTTTACCGCATGTAAAGAAAATACAGTAATGTCGGCACAGGAACCAATGGGTTTGTTCTTATAAGTAGCACCAAGGGCATGCGCCGCATCATCCATGATCATAATGCGACCCAATTGGTGCTGCGCCTCTGATGCAGGTCTGAATTTCTTTTTTATTTCTTCATCATTTACGATGCCATAGATGCAATCGTAATCGCAGGGCCAGCCGGCAAAATCAACAGCAACGATGGCTTTTGTTCTCTCCGTAATGGCCTCTCTTATTTTATTGCAATCGATATTAAAGTCGTTCCCTACATCAACCATTACCGGCTTGGCACCTACATGCATTACAGCCAGGGCTGTAGCACAATAGGTATAAGCAGGTACAATAACTTCATCTCCTTCTTTAATACCATACCAATGCAACATCAGTATCATACCGGATGTAGCAGAGTTTACAGCCAGGGAATGTTCAACGTTGCAGAATGCAGCCATCTCTTTCTCTAACTGTTTGGTAGCAGGACCGGTGGTTAGCCAGCCGCTTTGTAAAATGGTGGTTACTTCTCTTATTATATCATCATCGATATAAGGTGGTGAAAATCGAATCATAATCAGAGCTCCTTAGGGTGTTTTTAAGTGTTTAATCGTGCATAAGTTAGTTGACCTATTATAAGTTACGAATATTTTAGAAGAATAACGGGGTAATACAGAGGAATATTTGGAGGAAGGAACTGATAGAAACCTTTAGTTTCCCTGGAACTTGGTCATGGTTACGTGGCCCTGCTGACTAACGCCTTCACTTTTAACAACCTTCATAATAGTAAAAAGAACAATCTTGCAATCCAACTGAAAACTTACATTGTTCACATACCACACATCCAGTTCAAATTTTTGCTGCCAGCCTATTGCATTGCGTCCGTTTACCTGTGCCCAGCCGGTAATACCAGGCCGCACTTCATGCCTTCTCTTTTGTGTTGCGTTGTATAAAGGTAAGTATTCCACCAACAAAGGACGCGGACCTATCAAACTCATTTCACCTTTAATGACGTTGATCAATTGCGGAATTTCATCAAGTGATGTTTTCCGGATGAACTTTCCAACGGCTGTTAACCGTTCCGCATCCGATAATAAGTTACCAGCCGCATCCTTTCTATCGTTCATGGTCTTAAACTTCATCAGTTTAAAGATGCGTCCGTTTTTACCGGGGCGTGGCTGTACAAAAAAAGGGCTGCCCTGGTTAGCAATATATAATAAGACAGTAATCAATAAAAACAGCGGTAACAGTAAACTGAAAGCGATCAGGCTTACTATCAGGTCGAGAGATCTCTTTAAAAAATTACGATACAATTGCATGAGCTTTTATATGGTCGTGATATTCTTTTAACAATAATTCCCAAAGATACTTTTGTTCATAGCGGTCCACGATCATCTTGCGTGCATTGGACTGCAAAGTATGATATAAAGCTGGTTCAGTCAATAACCGCTTCATGGCAATTTGCAGTTCCGGAACATTCTTGGCAGGAATGATCAATCCGTTCTTTCCGTCTTCAACAATCTCATTACAGCCATTGATATCGGTAACTATAGAAGGCAGGTTAAAACAACCGGCCTGCATGGGTACATTTGGAAAACCTTCGCGGTACGAAGGGAAGGCCAGCGCCTGGCTGATCATTAAAAACGGCCTTATGTCTTGCTGAAACCCGGCATGTATGATGGATTGATCTGTTTCAATGATCTTATGCGTGGCGGGCGCCAGCGGATCCAGCTCCGGTTCATACGGCCCTACCAGCAATAATTTTATATGCGGATGCTTTTCTTTAAGCTGGCTGAAAGCTTCAACCAGTTCTTCAATGCCTTTGTCCTTCACCAACCGGCCTACAAATACAAACACAAAATCCTTATCTGTTAACCCAAACTTC
>CBIMFG010000830.1:0-3352 GCA_966243125.1 uncultured Niastella sp. | reverse complement strand
CCATTCCGGTAAGATCGATATAAAACTCATCAATGCTCGCTTTCTCAAAAACA
This sequence comes from uncultured Niastella sp., assembly GCA_966243125.1. GTDB lineage: Bacteria > Bacteroidota > Bacteroidia > Chitinophagales > Chitinophagaceae > Niastella. The sequence goes on along the minus strand of CBIMFG010000830.1, from coordinate 3,299 downwards.
GGAACAGTATCCTTTATAACATCCGTTACCAGGCGGGAATATTTGCTGTAGGCTTCTATATCACTTCTTACAACAATTGCTTCCGGGCACAACCGGCGCGCAATTTTCATAGGCATGGCGCTGTGAATACCAAACTTACGCGCTTCATAACTACAAGCAGCCACCACACCGCGGTCGCTGCCGCCGCCAACCAATAGTGGTTTGCCGCGAAACTTCGGATTTCGCAATGTTTCAACCGATACAAAAAAAGCGTCCAGGTCAAAATGTGCAATATGTCTGTCTTTTGATAATAACATCGTTGTTATTTTATTGTATCGTAACTGCGTTTTTTAAGACCCACTTTTACCGCTTTGCGTGCTTCAATGCTGTACACGCCAAAATCTTCCACCACCCGGCCGGTGAGTTTATAAAACCCACCGCTGTGCAGCGGGTAATTACGGGCCGTATCGGGAAAATGAACGGAATCAACCCAATCAAGGTCTTTATCAATAAAAGTTCCGAAGAACATGATGTCGTTATTTTTCGTTTGCACATGTTTGCTGGCTATATAATAAACCAGTACCGTAATTACCTGGTGCAAATGCTTACCTATTTCGCGGGCGGGAATATAATTATCAGTATCCTCATCAACCATGGCAAACGGATTCGATAAAGTAAAACCCAGGATCTCCTTTTGATCGTACAAATCATCCACTGCATTGTCTGTTAAAACAGGCAAACTGAACTCCACCGGTTTTTCTTCAAACAAAGATTCACTCACCGGCATATGGGCTTTATTTTTCTTTTGCAGAAAATTGGCTTCCCATAACAATTGCTTTTTTGTTTTACCAGTAAAGCGAAAAGCGCCCACACTTACCAGTATGTTGAGTTGTTCCAAACCTATCTGGGTGCGTTCAATAAAATCCTGCAAATGCAGAAATGCGCCACCCACTTTTCGTTCTTCTATGATCTGTTGCATGGAGTTTTCCTGCAACGACCTGATATGTACAAAACCCGTGTACACTTCATTGCTTCTGATATTGGTATACAACTCGCTGTTATTTATACAGGGAGCATGTATAACTCCACCGGCCTTCATTAATTCAATAAAATATAATTCGGTTGAATAAAAGCCACCGAAATTATTGATCACGGCCACCATAAATTCCCGGGGGAAGAAAGTTTTTAAATACAGGCTCATATAACTTTCCACTGCAAAACTGGCCGAGTGCGCTTTATTAAAACTGTAACCGGCAAAACTTTCCATTTGCCGCCACACTTCATGTGCCAGCTCCTCTGTATGCCCCAGCTCTTTACAATTGGCCAGGTATTTATCTTTTACATGTTTGAATTTATTGCTGGAGCGATATTTACCACTCATAGCCCGGCGCAGAATGTCTGCTTCGCCCAACGACAAACCGGCAAAATAATGCGCGATCTTAATCACATCCTCCTGAAAAACCATTACACCGAACGTCTCGCTTAAATGCTCCTCAAAAAGCGGATGCAGGTACACTATTTTATCCCGGTTATGGAACCGGGTTATATATTCCCGCATCATGCCCGACTGCGCCACGCCAGGTCTTATAATGGAACTCGCGGCCACCAGCGTTATATAATCATCGCACCGGAGCTTTTTTAACAGCTGTCGCATGGCAGGCGATTCTATATAAAAACAACCAATGGTTTGCGCTTGACGAATCTGGTTTTTGATATCGGTGTTATGTCTGAAATGGTGGAGGTCGTGGATATTTACATCAATGCCCCGGTTGGCTTTTATCAGACGCAGACTTTCTTTTATATGCCCCAGCCCCCGCTGACTCAACACATCAAATTTGTTGATGCCGATATTCTCTGCAACAAACATATCCATTTGCGTGGTAGCAAATCCTTTAGGCGGCATAAACAAGGCAGCATATTCATAAATTGGTTTCTCGGTAACCAGCATACCACAAGGGTGAATGGAAATGTTGTTGGGAAAGTTCTTCATCAGCCTCCCATATTGCAGAATGAGCCGTTGTATTTTGTCGCCAGGCTGTGTAGCGCGTTGCAAGCCCTTTATTTCCTCAACCGGTAAGCCGAATACTTTTCCTAATTCCATGATGGTAGCATCATGTTGGAACGTAGTGTAGGAGCCCAACAAGGCTACATGCTTACGGCCATACCTTTTAAAGATGTAATCCATGATATCGTCGCGGTCTGTCCAGCTGAAGTCAATATCAAAGTCGGGCGGGGAAGTGCGCTCGGGATTCAGAAAACGTTCAAAATAAAGATTCAATTCAATAGGATCTACATCGGTAATTCGAAGACAATATGCTACAATTGAATTGGCGCCACTCCCCCGCCCTACGTAATAAAATCCGCGCGACTGGGCGTACCTGATCATATCCCAATTGATCAGGAAATAAGAATTAAAACCCAGGTCGTTTATGATCTTTAATTCTTTGTGCATTCTTTCTACCGCCACTTTGTTCTTTTTTCCATAACGTGTAATCAGTCCTTCGGTGGCCAGCTTCTCTAATAAGATCCGGTCATCTTCGGCAGATGCACTAAAGCATTTTTTATTTTTATCAACCTTGAAATCCATTTTAATCTCGCAGGTATCCAACAACTTGTAGGTGTTGGTCACAATAGCCGGAAACTGTCTGAACTGCTCCAACAAGGTGGCTGGTGATACAAACGTTTCATCGGGCGAGGCCTGGGTTTCAACAGGCAGTTTCGACAACAGGGTGTTTTTATGGATGGCCCGCAACAGGCGGTGCAAATTGAAATACTGTTTGTTTTGAAAGGTGACCGGTTGCCGCACTACCAGTTTGTGCTCATACTTTTTCCAATCGGTGCCAAACAATTTATTTAACTCTGATGCAAGAATGCCAATATATTCATCAGCCAACAGATCAGCCGCAGCCTTTCTATCATAGGGATAAATAACATACACATCACCATTTTTAAACCAGGTTGATGCATGGTCAGGAAAGTTTTTTTTATGTTGTAAATGATACGATAAAAACTCATTGATGCTGGCAAAACCCTGGTTGTTCTTTGCCAGTAAAACATACATCAGGGTATCTTCATTCCTGATCTCAACACCAGCAACCGGTTTAATGTCTTTTTGCTGGCAAAAGTTTACAAAATCCCAGCTATCGCAGGTACAATTGATATTTGTTAAAGCCAGTACATGAATACCATGCTCTGCAGCAGTATTAACCAGTTCTTCTGTAGAATAAGTGCCGTATCGTAAGCTAAAATATGTTCTGCAATTTAAATACATAATAGTGCCTTGCGTGTATCAAAGCTACTACGATTACTAACTTATTTAG
>CBIMFG010000829.1:0-3354 GCA_966243125.1 uncultured Niastella sp. | reverse complement strand
TTTTAGCCGTAGCCATGGGTGCAGCTACCATTGTGATCACCGGTCGTAAACAGGCGGTGCTGGAGGCTATTGCCCGCAAGGCCGGAGCGCGGGTGGTACCTATAGTATTAACCGGCGATGTGCAGGCAGATGCTCAGGCCATTCGTGTTGCCTGTGGTGGTGGCGCCAATATGGCCTTCGATATGGTGGGCAATGCGCAGGATCCCAACTCAACACTCGCAGCGCTGCACAGCTTGTTACCCGGCGGGCGCCTGGTGATCATGGGCAGCATGCAGGTTGACCTGCCCATTCCTTATACGCAGGTTATGCTCAACAGCTGGAGTATCATCGGCAACTTTATGTATCCCAAAGAGGCGTTACGCAACATGCTGCAGCTGGTGAAAAGCAAACAATTGCCTATTGATGTAATTACACCAGTTGTATTCCCGATGGCCGAGCTGCACAAAGCCATGGATGCCGCGACTGTGGCCGGTAATTGGGAGAATGTACTGATCGACTGTCAGGCATAAAATATTTTTGTAACCAGTACTTTCCGGCTGGTCAATCGTCTTTTAATAAAGCGCTCTTATGACAAACCAACGCTGCTTGCAGCAACCATGGAGCCGTGTGTACAAACAAGTGCTTCAGCAATTATCAAATTACGAAGCCACCCAATTGGATGAAAAAAAATGGATCGAGTGGGGGTTCGGTATCACCCTAAAGGCCTGGTTCAATATTCAACAGGAAACAGACAATTATGTGTTTGACGATCCACAGGAAGAGATCGCATTTTTTAAAGTGGTACAGCCGCGGTTTATTGCACTCATCGATTACTTTACCCTCTTATACAAATCCGCTTTGTTTCAGCCGGAGGACCCCGTAGCCACCCTCGATTACTGGCAACACGAGCTCGACACCTGCAAACACTTCTTATTAAAGCACCATACCTTCTGCCGCTATTACGAACAGGGCAACACCACTCTGGATGCGGTTTATTTTGTACAGAAAACCAATCAGCAATCCCTTGTTTTTGGGGTGAATGGCCGAAAGATCACTTCTTACAGTTATTTGCTGGCGCGCGTGCTGTCGGTTAAAAAGTATCAGCGGTATGTGTTGAAGAAGTTACTAATAGATTAAACGAAGTTTTTTGTGCTGTAAGATATCGAGCGATAAAAATGCGCCAAGGGATTCATTAAGGATTTTCCAATCGCTGATAGCATATGCATTTATTTTTTCCATTAATTGATCGGTTGCAAGAACCCCCGGCAAGATCTGCTGTTTGTATTCCAGTAGTGATAGCCGTCTGGGATCTAGTGCGCGAAGATTGGCTATGTTGGCCTGACAAATGGCTGCAACAATATGATCGAGTCGTTCATTAAAAAGCATTTTACAAAAGCGATAGGCGCCGATATCAGACTCATCAATAAGCAGCTTGATGGGGTTTTTGTTTTGTGCTGTGATGGATTGTTTTTTTCTGAGCCAATTAAAATCCGGCACGTCGATACCCTCCCTGTTATAAACAGCCTCCATGGCCCTTTTGCGGTTCATTTTATAGATGGCCTCATAGTAGTCAAGCCATGCGCCCGGCATTTGAATGCCAGCTTCCATATGTTTACTAAGTATTTGGTGAAAACATTCCATCACGGAGCGCCAATAAACAAAAAACACGGCGTAAACATCGGCCATTGAAATACCTGAGTGCTGGAAATGGAAAATAATAGTTCTCAGATTTTTAAATAGGTCCAGGTTATTGAGAGCAGGTGTGGCGGCGAGCCGCGTAAAATGTAGCGATTGGATTGTATAAAGGGATGATATTTTAATGGCGGTAAGGGGCAATTGTATTTTGCTGTTTATTTCGTAAAAATATCCTTCGCAAGATTGGATGTAAGGCTTTACCTCGTTATAAAAGTAATGTTCGTTCAAAAAGGCCCGGGCTACATCTAATGCCGGGTTGGAGAGGATTTTTTCACGCAATTCGGGATCTGTAATAGCCGCTTTGGCCAAAAAATATTCAAATACCGATTTATGCGCAAATTTGATGTTTCCCAGGTTGTCGCGTGTAAGCAGGCTGCGCACCTTAATAAAGTCCAGTGATATATCGAAGGTTCGGGACACTGAGGCAACAAGGGCCGGGGTCAGTAAATAATTTTCTCCGGGCTGGCCGCTGGTGAAACAGGTTATTGCCAGCTGGGTAAGAAGAGGTACGGCCTGCTCCTTATGTTTTTTTCTTTCTTCCAGGTCCTTGAAGATTTTTAGATCACGTTCAATCCAACTGTCAATAAGTGTAGCATAAATCAACAATGAATAGATATCTCCCGATTTTAACGCCTCACTGTTGATTATAAACCCGATATTTTTAAGAAGAAACGGCCTGATGAGTAAATATTTGGCGGAGTTGACAATGTTAATTGCTTTCCTGCGCAGTTTCTGGCGATAAATTGGAAAAATACGGGACACGAGCTGGTGAACATCCCTGTCAGAAAATGGGGCAATATAATAATTCTTAAACCGATGAAAGTTATTGTTGGTAATATCAGGCAGCGGGGTAAGACCAGGCTCCGATTGTTGTTTTTCAAAATAATGTGTACGGCAGCTCAGCAATACTTTCCTGAATGTCCAGATTTTATCATGCAGATCGTCTATACTAAATTGCTTTCTTTGCATTGGCGTCAGTTCGTCAAATCCATCCAGGAAAAGAATGGTATTCTTCGCCTCAGGAAGTAAGTTGTCGAGTTCGGTCAGTGCATATGGATGACCTAAAGGAATGATTTTAATCTTGAAAGGACGCCGGAACTGGCTATGATAACGTTGGAAAAGTTTTGCGCTGAGCGTGCTTTTACCAATGCCTGAATCACCAAGTAGCGCATAAAAACGCGTTGGATTGTTTATGTCGAAAAACTCCCGGTAAAACTTACGGTATGAAACCGTGTTTGCTTTTGTCAATGATTTCAATAGTTCAACCGGATCATCAAATCCATTTGGAGAGATCGTAATAAGGCGGTGGTTGATGTATTTTGAGGTAAGAAAATGAATATCACTGTGCCGAAGGAAAGGATGCAGGTCACGGTCAAGCGACCGGTTTTTGAATTGTTTTATAATAAAGGTGAAAAATTTATAAAGTCCGGCGATAATACCCGAGAAAAATAAAATAATGGTTATCAGATCGGCTGGATGATTACTGGCCATGTCGCGGAGGTAACTGTAAAGTGCATAACCCAATGGTCGCATGTAAGTTTTAGTTATGATTTTGCAAGGATAGGAAAAAATAATAGCCTTAAACTTAATATTGACAAAATCTTTTTTTTATATAAAATTACCATATGATTTAACATGAGAAAAAATAGGTGATTTTCCCGTTTTTTTATCGGGGACGCA
>CBIMFG010000828.1:0-3360 GCA_966243125.1 uncultured Niastella sp. | reverse complement strand
CCGGCTTCAACATGGCTTATAATTATGCCAGCAGCCGGCCTTATTATAACATCAGGTACAGCAACACTGCTGGAAAATACCAGATTGCCGATCAGGGAAAAACCATCTCCTACAATAACCTTAGCTTTAGTGTTAACTACCTGCCTACGATCGGTAATACAAAATCAAAGAATTTTGTGGTGTGGGTTTTCTCGGTGAACAATGTGCTGGGCAGCAACCAGGTGTTTGGTTATAATTATTCATACAATGGGTTTCGAAAAGATCCTATTTTGCCAACAGCCCGGCGGTTTTACTTTTTGGGTTGTTTCCTGAGTTTTGGTGTTGACAGAAGCGACGATGTAATAAACAGTAATTTGTAATATCAATTAATAAATCAACCATCATGAAGCAATTATTTTTTATCCTTGTTTCGATTGTGATCGTATCCCAGGGGATAGCGCAAAGCGAAAAGTACACTAAGGCAATGACTGCTACCATTGCCACATTTGATTCAGCTAAAACTGCCGATGATATGCTGGCTTCTTCAGCCGCTTTTGAACGCATTGGCGATGCAGAAAAAACACAATGGCTTCCGTATTACTATGCCTCATTAAGCCAGGTTATTTATGCTTTCATGAAGAACGACATGAGCCAGGCAGATGCTTATGCTAATAAAGCAGAAGATCTGTTAAAAAGGGCCGATGCCCTTCAGCCCAAAAATTCTGAAATAAGCTGTATTAAATCAATGATAGCTACCCTGCACATGCTGGTAAACCCACAAAACCGGTGGCAGGAGTATGGTCCGGTTATTCAAACTGAGTTGGATAATGCAAAAAAGCAGGACCCTACCAATCCAAGACCTTATTACTTACAGGGACAAAATTTACGTAATACGCCTGAGCAGTTTGGTGGTGGTTGCAATACCGCCAAACCCGTACTGGAAGAAGCGTTGAAAAAATATGAAGCCTTTAAACCTGCTTCCACCATTGCACCCAACTGGGGCAAAGGACAGGTTGAAAAAACACTGGCTACCTGCAACTAACATAAATTGTTCACGCAGGGCATGCTTGCCTTGCGTGAACAATTTCATCATAAATACGGTTATAAGGCTGAAATTTAAAAGAGCCAATGGAATTTAAAGATCTGGATCCAATATTACATTCCCAGCTGCGGTTGGCGGTTGTTTCCCTTCTCATTAGTGAGAAGGAGGCTGAATTTACATTCATTCGTGAAAAAACGAATGCCACGGCTGGCAATCTGAGTGTACAGATAAATAAGCTGAAAGAAGTAGGTTATATAGAAGTTGTAAAACAATTTAAGGATAACTATCCACAAACAATTTGTAAGATAACGCCCGCGGGCGTAGCTGCATTTGAGGAATACGTAAAGAACCTGCAGAGTTATCTGGGGGTAAAAAAATAAACCCCCACTTTATAGTAAAAGCAGGGGTTCCCTTACCTGTGAAACTCGAAATTATTCTTTGATCAGTTTAACCAGCATCCGCTCTTTACTGTTAACAGAAACATCCAACGTATAAGCGCCAGGTTGCAGGTTGTGACTTCCTTCCATAATAAAATTACTTGCCCCTGCATCTGCCTTCGAAGTTTTATTCATCACTATAGCGCCGTCGGCGTTCAGGATCTTTAGTGCAACAAAGCTGCTTTCATTCAACTGCGTGGTCACTGAAATATCTTTTTTGGCCGGGTTAGGCGTAACGCTCATCATTTTTACGGTAGGGGTATTATATACCCGTACAACCAGTAACCGGCTGGTGGCTACCTTACCAGCTTCATCAACCTGTTTCAACCGGTAATAGAGGTCTTTTTTCAGCGCCGTGTTCTTACCAACCTCATCATTGAACGAATACACTTTTCTGCTGGTAGTGGTACCTGCTGCCTTTATGGTGCCGGATGTTTGCCATTTGCGGCCATCGAGGCTTCTTTCAATCTCGAACCGGTTGTTATTGAATTCATAACCGGTTGCCCATTTTAGTTGCACCTGCCCGCCATCGTTATAAATTCCCGCAAAATCGCTCAGGCTTACTTCTTCCTCAGGAAATTCCAGTTTAACAGTAGCATCCTGCGAGCACAAACGGCCATAACCATTGTCACAAACTTTATATGTAAAGGAGGTTGAGTGACCAGTGAAACCGGGGTTGGGAATAAAAGTAAAACTGCCATCGCCGCGCATGGTTACTTTGCCATCCTGTGAATTGGAGATGAGGTAGGCATTAAGCCGGTCATTGTCGGCATCGCGGTCGTTTAAAACAACCAGGCCGGTTGCTGTATGGTTAGGCAACCCCGTAATATTATCATTTACTGCCACTGGCGAGGTGTTACAGCCTTCTGAATAATGCAGCGGAGCCGAAACATTTAGTTGGTCAATGGCAATGCGGGTAGTGCCACCGGTACCCTGGTAGTTCAGGTATAATTTATAAATACCGGATTGTAAATGGGAGAAAGTTTTGCTGTAGTTACTAATTGACTGGGCAACGGGTGCACAATCAAAACTATCCAGCTGGGTTACAACTATATTGTTGGGATCGGTCAACGATAATTTTAACCAGCGGCGGGTTCCTTTTTCAAACGCCAGGTTAAACTGGTAGTTAAAGGAAACTGTTACATTCTCCCCTATGTTCAGCGCCGGGGTGTAAATACCCGTGCGTTGGTTGGGGCTGATGGTGTTACCGGGAACCAGCCAGCCATCTGTTTCGGTATTAAAGCCGGTGATCTCAAACTCAGGCAGCGTCCAGCAATGGCTTTGTAAGTATCCTTTTAATTGGGTTAGGGCAACACCGTTGCGGGTGTTGAAGTTTTCAGTAACCTGTGCACTGAGGCTGGTAACCAGCAGGCAGGTCACTATTAGTGAGCAAATAATGCGCTTCATTTTGTACTGTTTCAGCGTTTAGAAAATAGGCAAATGCATTCTCTAAAGGATATGAACGATCAAGGGAGGGTATTACGAATAATGCGGAGATTACGTAGGAATTGGAGATAGTTATATCTTACAAATAGTCAGCGGCTTATGTAGATATTTGGAATTTTTGCAGGCAAAATTGGGTATCCTGCGGGTTTAGGAATTACAGAGGATGTTAGGAGGAACCTTACAAATGTAACTAACGGTTTTGTCTTTTGCAATAGGGGTTGCATAAAAATATATTTTGGTTAAATCGGTCTTAATAATAGCAACCGGTAGCTATAATTTTCGTACTGAACCATTTCGGGTTGTAATTTGTACCATTTAATAACATATGTCTGCAATTATAAAAGTTGACAATTTAAGTAAGCAATATCACGAGGTACATGCGGTAAATGATATCTCGTTTACTGTGAACACGGGTGATATATATGGATTTCTGGGTCAGAATGGCGCCGGAAAATC
>CBIMFG010000827.1:0-3361 GCA_966243125.1 uncultured Niastella sp. | reverse complement strand
TTTACGCAAAAAGATAATCAGCTATCCGGTTCTTACCAATATGACGATAACCAGGCACCCGGTAATGCAGCAGCCATTTATTATCGTATTAAAATAAACGAACCCAGCGGCTGGACGTACTTCTCCTGGCTGGTAAAAGTTGATAACAAAGCTGTAAAGCAGCTATTGGTAAACTATGCAAACGTTACTGGCCAATCGCTGATAACCTCTTTACAGGTTCCTGAAAAGGGATCTTATACAATGGCTATAGTAACCATGAATGGCGCGGTACTGCAACAACAATCGCTTGAACTGGATGCGGGTGTACATGTTATTACAACGCCTTTACAATCCATTTCAAGTGGAACTTATGTGGTGCGTTTGGTTGGTAAGAATGGGTTGAGTAGTAAAAAGTTTATTTGGTGAGTAGGGAGAACAGCTGCAAGCTACAAGCTGTAAGCCGCAAGCAAATACAAGGCTTAAAGCCGAAATGCTGAAGCAAAAAGCGGGTCTCCAAAGCTTTATCAACTTCATCTACTATGTCAACGCTATCAACTTTCCTGGTCAACTGGTTAACTCGTCAACTCTACTTATATTCCCCAAACACCTCCCGTAATGTATCCGCAATTTCCCCCAACGTACACTTATGCTCCACCGCTTCAATAACAATAGGCATAATGTTTTCGCCGGAAGTGGCTTTGTCACTTAGTCCTTGTAAAACCTGGTCGCATTTGGCCGGGTTGCGGTTATTGCGTAAGCTGGCTAATTTTTGGGTTTGTATCTGGCGAATGGAGTCATCTATCTTGAATACCGGGGTGGTATCTTTTTCTGTTGTCTGAAATTTATTAACGCCTACAATGATCTTTTCGCCGTTCTCGATCTTTCGTTGGTAATCGTACGAACTGCGGGCAATGGCATCCTGAATAAATCCTTCCTCAATGGCTGATACACTGCCGCCCATAGCATCTATGGTGGCAATTAACTCGTAGGCTTTTTGTTCTATTTCGTTGGTGAGCGATTCAACGTAGTAAGAGCCGGCCAATGGATCAACCGTATCGGCAGCGCCGCTTTCAAACGCAATGATCTGTTGTGTGCGCAAGGCAATACGGGCGGCTTCTTCTGTTGGCAAACTTAAGGCTTCGTCAAACCCATTGGTGTGCAACGATTGGGTTCCACCCAATACAGCCGCGAGGGATTGTACGGTAACCCGTGCAATGTTGTTTTGTGGTTGCTGGGCTGTTAAGGTGCTGCCACCGGTTTGGGTGTGAAAGCGCAGCATCATGGCCTTGGGGTCGGTAGCGCCCAGTTCTTTCATCATGCTGGCCCACATGCGGCGGGCAGCCCTGAATTTGGCTATTTCTTCAAACAGGTTATTATGCGAGTTAAAAAAGAACGATAACCGGCGGCCGAATACATTTATATCGAGCCCTTTTTCAAGCGCCGCCTTTACATAAGCCTTTCCATTGCTTAATGTAAATGCGATCTCCTGCACGGCGGTGCTGCCGGCTTCGCGTATATGGTAGCCCGAAATAGAAATGGTGTTCCATTTGGGCAATTCCTTGCTGCACCATTCGAAAATATCGGTAATGATGCGCATGGAAGGCTGGGGGGGATAGATATATGTACCCCTGGCCGCATATTCTTTTAAAATATCGTTTTGAATGGTGCCGGTGATCTTGTTCAGATCGGCGCCCTGCTGCTTGGCCAGGGCCACGTAAAACGAGAGCAGAATGTATGCCGTGGCATTGATGGTCATAGAGGTGGAAACCTCTTCCAGTTTGATGCCTTTAAACAATGTTTGCATGTCCTCAATACTATCTATAGCCACGCCCACTTTTCCTACCTCGCCTTCGGCCAGTGCATGATCGCTGTCGTACCCTATTTGGGTGGGCAGGTCAAAGGCTACGCTCAATCCCATTACCCCTTGCGAAAGCAGGTAATGATATCGTTTATTGCTTTCCTCTGCCGTGCTAAACCCGGCATACTGGCGCATGGTCCATAGTTTACCGCGGTACATATCTTCCTGTACGCCCCGGGTAAACGGGAACTGGCCGGGCATTTCGGGTTGGCTGGAGGCGGGTACATCGGCAGCGGTGTACACTTCTTTTATTTCAATGGCGCTATCGGTAGTTAGTTTCTTTGGCATGTAGTTTTTGTTGGACTTGCGTTCTTTCTATGACATTAATTTCTTGGCTTCGTAGCTCAATACATCGGCTACTACGTTGTGCAGCGATGCCTTGGGCGATTGCATCAGCATTTCCAAAATGCTGCGGCTAAGGTCCTGGCCGGTGGCCTCGGCTGGTAAAAATGAAGATATTTGATTAACGATCATTATGTTTTGATCCTTCAGGTTTCGTACCGCTTCCCATGACTCGTGCGATACATAGATCTGTTGGGTAACATTGTATTCAAATTCGGTGCGAATGGTTTGTGTGAGTAATACCTGCATATCGCGGGCGCTAAGGCCGGCTGTAGGGGTACGGCTGATGACGTTGGGCAGGGCAATACGGTCAACCAGTAAAATAAGGCGTTCATAGGCTTGTAATTGCAGGGGCTGAGAATGAGCAACAGGCCCTGCGGCTTGTGCTTTCTCATACTGGTCCATCATAATCTTGGCCTCTTTGCGTTGTTTCCAGAACAAATAAGCCAGCGCGCCGCCAAGGGTAAGGGCAATAATAATTGAAATGGTCATTTGGGTCTGAGTGAGCATCCATTAGGTTTTAAGTGAACAAAAATACAGTTTGTAGTACTAACTTGTAAAAGAACAATTTACAAGACATCTGGAAACGAACATTATGCCCGGATAATTGTTCCAGGTTACAGGTTTCAAGTTACAGGATATTCCAATTTTGGAAATCCCTGCAACCTGTACCTTGCAACTTGTAACGGGACCTCGCCTGGCCGATTCCCCGTTTTTATTGTAAATTTGCCTTATAAAATTGATGTAAGTATGGAAATGACAATGGCTGTTCCTGTGAGTTTTACTGCCGGCGCGCTTGACGAGATCCGCCGCCTGATGAACGCCCCCGAATTTGATACCACCAAACATTTGCGCGTTGGAGTAAAAGGCGGTGGTTGTTCAGGCTTGTCGTATGTGCTGGGTTTTGATGATAAAGAAGCCGATGATTCAGATTTTGATTTTGAAGGACAAGCCTTCATTATGAATAAATCGCATGCCATTTATCTTATGGGTATGCAAATTGACTGGGCCAATGGCTTAAACGCCCGTGGTTTTACTTTCAATAACCCCAATGCCAGCAAAACCTGTGGTTGCGGAACCTCTTTTGCGGTATAGTTTCAAAATAAGTAAGCCCACTCACCACTGCACGTGGGCTCTGATTCCAAAAATATGTACCGGCCCGCGGTCCTTATTGTATGCGGG
>CBIMFG010000826.1:0-3362 GCA_966243125.1 uncultured Niastella sp. | reverse complement strand
CTTTTCTGCCCATACCATATAAATATATATAGCAGGCATCCACCAAAAACGAACGGGGGTTGGCTACAATTCGATTGAAGTAGGCATCCTTGATCTGGTTGCCGGTAATGTCGTATTTGCGAAAAGGATATTCGAGGTTCTTGGGATTGTAGTCGGGCGGGTAGGGATCATGGTGCAACGTGCCGGCAGTACTGGGCAGGTTGTTGCTGATCTCGCTCAGCACTTTGGCTACTTCCTCATAATTTTTTCGGTTCGAATTACGAGAAATAGACTGCCCTGTCTGCGATTCGTAATGCGCAAGCACTTTTGTCAACAGGCATACGATTTCCTCTTTTCCTGTTTTTAGTTGCATTTAAACGTTTGATGTATAATGAGTTGAAAATTTCCAGAAATTTAAAACCAATTCCAGAAACGGGGGAATTAATCTTGGAAGCCGTTAAGTTGGGCTCTTATGATTGAAACCCCTCGTTGCGTGTCTAAATTAGACTATGCGTTGCCTCACCGGTCAAAAATCTGATTTTTTTCCGGATTTCTAAAACGGTTGTGAATAGATCATATTTACCAAATAACTAATCGATTGCTGCTATGCGAAACAAGATCCTCCTAAGATTCTTCCTTATTTGTGGAATGTGCTGTTGGTTAATATTACCAGCCCTCGCACAAACAAAAACAATCACCGGTACTGTGGTGGATGATAAGAATGAACCCGTGCAGGGGGCTTCTGTAAGTGTAAAAGGTGGTTCCGTTTCTACTGTTACCGATAACAAAGGCATTTTCTCGCTCACCATGCCGGTGGTAAGCACTACGTTGGAAGTTACCCATGTGGGTTTTGAAATGAAAGAAGTGTTCCTGGGCAACCAGGTTAAATTAACCATTGCCATTATTCCCGCCGCGGCCAATATGCAGGCCGTGGTGATAACCGCCCTGGGTTTTGAAGCTAAAAAAGACCGGGTGGGGTATGCTTCTTCCAGCATTTCGGCCAACCAGTTGGGTAATTCGGGCGAAGTAGGGTTGGTTGATGCATTGGGTGGTAAAGCCTCCGGCGTACGGGTATCACGCACAAGCGGCGATCCTGGCGCAGCTTCGCAAATTCTAATTCGCGGACAAAGCACCATTACCCGCGGAACCGATCCTTTGATCGTGGTAGATGGCGTGCCGGTAAATGGCGGCGCCCGTGGCGAAAGCAGCGGTGGTACTACCCAGCAAAGCCGGTTGAATGATATTAACCCCGATGATATTGCCAACATTCAGGTGCTGAAAGGCGCTTCTGCCGCAGCCCTTTGGGGAACCAAGGCTGCCAATGGCGTTATCATGATCACTACGAAAAAAGGATCGGGACAAAACAGCATTTCCTTTAAATCAACTTACTCTATTGACCGCGTAAGTGCCTTTTACGATCTGCAGGATACTTACGGCCAGGGTACCAACGGCGCCTGGCAGGCAAACAATACCCGCAGCTGGGGCGACCGCATCAGCGACCGTTCCGGCGCAGAGGATGTGGTAAATAAAAACGGTCCCAGTTTTAATGCCAACAACGGACAAACCTATTACAATATAACCGCCAAAAACGCCAATAATACCTACCTGAAAAGTAATTACGACGGCGTATTGGGCACTGGTCATTACCTGGATAATTCATTATCATTGAGCGGCGGCGATAGCAAATCAAGCTATTTCTTCAGCCTGAACGACCTGAACCAGAAAGGCATTTTCAAGAAAGGGAGTGGTTACCATAGAACCGGGGCACGCATAAACGTTACCAAGGAAATCGCCAAATGGTTATCCATCTCCAATAAAGCAAGCTATACGCTCATTAATTCAGACCGGCAACAAACCGGGGTAAACAATGCCGGTTTCATGATCGGCTTGTTACGCACCCCGCCCGATTTCGACAACTCAGGTTACATAGGAAGTTATTCAGCAACCCCTGGCGGCGCATTGATAGAAGGCCGCCAACGCAGCTACCGCAACTATGTAGGCGCCAGCGCCAACCCTGGTTTCAACAACCCCTTGTGGGACCTGTACCAACTCACCAACACCAGCCAGGTGAACCGCTTTATCAACTCGGCCGAGGTCAACATTAAACCGGTTGACTGGTTCACATTGACTACACGCGCGGGCGTTGATTATTTTACCGACCACCAGGTGAACTATTTCCCTTACTTCAGCACCAATGGCAATTTTGGTATTTACAACCGGTCGGAGTATTCAGAAATGCAATTCAACCTGGATGTAATTGCCCGGGCTGAAAAAACCTTTAGTGAGAACTTTACGGTAAATGGCCTGATTGGGTACAATTTTAATGCGCTGAACACGGCCACACTGGGCGCCAACTCGCAAAACTTTATCATCCCCACCGGACCTGAAGATTTTGGGAATGCAACCCCCACCAATATTTCGGTTGATGATTCTTATTTAAAAAGAAGAAGCAACGCCGGGTACGCAAGTGCTGGTATAGGCCTGTTCGATCAGTTGTATATCAATGGTACGGGCCGCATTGAAGCTGCTTCTACCTTCGGTACATTGTCAAACAACAGCTTCTTTTATCCTTCGGCCGACAGTGCCTGGCAGTTCACCCAACTGGATGCTGTGCGCGAATTATCGTTTTTGTCGTTTGGTAAAATCAGGGGTTCTTTTGGCATAGTAGGTATTCAACCCCAGGCATACCAAACCGCTACCAATTTTGTTACCCGTACCTGGAATGATGGGTGGGGTGGTGCACTGGATCCCAGTTTATATGGAACCGGTACCTATATTCAAAGCGTGAACCGGGGTAATGCTTATTTAAAGCCGGAACGTAAACAGGAGTTTGAACTGGGAACCGATCTGCGTTTCTTCAACAACCGCTTGTCAACCAGTGTAACGTATTATAAAAATAAAACGATAGATGCCCTTATCAATATCTCTCAGGCCGCCTCTACCGGTTATGATAACCTGTATGCCAATGCCGGCAGCATTCAAAACAAGGGGGTGGAAATAGATGTATCGTATGCCCTGGTTCGTAAAAAAGACTGGGATGCCGGAATTAGCGTAAACTTTACAAAAAATGAGAACCGGGTGTTGAACCTAAGCGGCGCCGGCTCCATTAATTTGGGTGGAACCGCAGGAATTTCTTCCCGCGCAGTTGAAGGGTATGCATTGGGTGTGTTGTATTCCATTCCCTGGGTGCGCGATGCCAAAGGCGATCTGCAACTCGATGCCAATGGATTTCCAACACCCGATGTAACTTCAGTAGCCATTGGCGATCCCAATCCCGATTGGCGTGGTGGCATCAGCTTCAACCTCCGTTACAAGAATTTCACATTGAATGCCCTGGTTGAACATTCACAGGGTGGTGTAGTGGCCAATGGTACCGAAGCGGT
>CBIMFG010000825.1:0-3367 GCA_966243125.1 uncultured Niastella sp. | reverse complement strand
TATAGAATAATTTAAACCCACCCCTACCCCTCCCAGGAGGGGATTAATTAAGCGAGGGCTGCTATTTCTTTTTGGTCAAGCCATTTTACCAGGGTATGATGTACTTCAGTAAATGATCTTTTTTTGGTCCAATCGAATACATGATGCAACTGCTGATTCAATGGTCCCCAGCGATGTGGCTCACCATCCATACTAATAATAAGGCTGGGCGTTTGGGTAGCAGCTGCAATGTGCGATACGCCGGTACAGTTGGCTATTAACAGGTCTGCCTGTTTTATTAATGCACCAATTGAACCCAAACTGGTCTTTCCGGCCAGGTTAGTTACCGGTTGATCCATCAATTCTGCTAAATAGTCAGCAATATAGGTTTCATTGGGCGTGCCGGTGAGTACCACGCGGTAGCCCTGTTTGGCGCAATGATCGGCTAATGTTGCAAAATAAAACGGTGACCATCGCCGGTCGCTGCCTCTTGAGCCCGGATGTACAATTACATATTTCTCGCGATGTACAAAGGGCGCCACCTGTAGCAAACCTGTTTCTTCCTGTTCGCTAATGGGAAATTCCAGCTGCGTACCGTGACCGGGAATGCCGAGGTGCCGCATCAGTAACAAATGCCGGTTTATTTCATGTTCGCCTTCGGGATATTCCACAAAGGTTTCGTTGTTCATGCGGCAATCAGCGCGATGAAAGCCTGCCAGTTGTTTGGGCTGTAACTGTTGCAGCATGTCATTTACAATAGTGCCATTGCCCTGCATCTGTACTATGCAATCGAACTCCTCCTCCTGCATGCGGGTTACAAATTCTTCCCAGGCTGGTTGTGAAAAAGGCTGCTCGGGCAAACCGGGATAACCGGGAAAAACAATATGTCTGTCGAGGTACTTGTTAAACCGTTCTACAAAAGAGCTGGCCCAGGGCAATCCTATCAAACTGATCTCTGCCTGCGGAAAGGCATGCCGCAAGGCGCGGATGGCCGGTATGGCGCAAAGCATATCGCCCAGTTGCAGGGCACGAAATAAAGCGATCTTTGGTCGTTCGTTCTTAAATTGTATCATAAGTATAACGTCTTAAATTTTATGGCGCCGTACAGGTTCCAGTAAATGGATAACAGCGGAATGATGGCCGAGGTACAGATCATTTCAACCACATGATCTATGCTTCTACGGGTGTTGCGCAATCTTTTCCAGGCAAACCACGCAGTTAATACTGCCCAAATTCCCAAACAATACCATGTGCGCTGCGGATTGTGGAATGCAAATACGATGGCGAGCAACAATACACCCGCTATTAAATAATAATACCAGGGTACGTGTGCCTCCCCGCTCTTTTCGTACAGGGTTGTATGCTTCTTATATAACAGGGCGTTGAACATGCCTTTCTTTTGTTCCCGGATGCTTACACCCCAGGTGGCGGTGCGTACGGGATGTTGTATTACAGCGTTCGGAACTTTTATAATGGGCACCTCCTTTTCATTCAGGTCAAATTCAAGGGCGGTGTCTTCGCGCCAGGCCATGGTAAATTCTTCATCGAGCCCATTGGTAAGCTCCAGCGCCTGGCGGCTGCAGGCGCAATTAGCGGTTACAAAACGCGCCTGTTCCAATTGTAAAATATTCATTTCATAATCGGTGGGCCTGCCAGATAAAGGCACCTGTACGCGGCCTGAAAAGGCTATAGCCCTATGCTGGTAAGGTGTGTAGGCGTGCCAGTATTGCGCCAGGCATTCGGGTTGTGGCACGCAATCATCATCGGTGAAAACAATGAGCTCGCCCTTCGCA
The DNA here is from genome assembly GCA_966243125.1 of uncultured Niastella sp. Lineage (GTDB taxonomy): Bacteria > Bacteroidota > Bacteroidia > Chitinophagales > Chitinophagaceae > Niastella. Next base: position 1,595 of record CBIMFG010000825.1, on the reverse strand, counting down.
CTGCGCCAGCCGGCATTGCGCGCAGCGGCGGGTCCTTTTTTTACGGGTAAACTTAAACAGGTAATGGCTACAGGCCCTTTGTAGTTCCTGAGCCATTTTTTCATAAAGAACACCGTATGAGGGTCGGGGCCATCGGTAACTATAATGACCTCATAGCCGGGCTTGCTGATGGTTTGATTGATCAAAGCCTGCAGGCAACGCTCCAGTAAGGCGGTGCGTTGCCAGGTGGCTATTACAACTGAAATGGCTGGTTTCATGCGGCGGCATTTTTTTCCAGTAAGAATGAATTAATAACAAGGGCATCAAAGGGCGATGTAAAGAAACAGGCAATGGCATCCTTGGGTGTACAAACAATGGGCTCGCCCCTTGTATTGAAAGAAGTATTGATCAATACGGGAACACCGGTAAGTTTATTAAACTCGTTTAACAGGTCATAGTATATATGGTGTTGCTGGCGGTTAACGGTTTGAATGCGGGCCGTGCCATCCACATGCCGAACAGCTGGGATCTTATCGGCTTTCTCCGGATTGATGTTGTATACAAACAACATGAAGGGCGATACCCTGGCATTTTCAAACCACTCGCCTGCCGCTTCTTCCATCACCACCGGCGCAACGGGCCTGAAGTCTTCGCGGTCTTTTATTTCATTCAGCTTTTGCTGCATATTGGCATCGGCGGGTGAAGCAAGTATGGAGCGGCTGCCCAAAGCCCGCGGGCCAAATTCCATCCGGCCCTGAAACCAGCCGATCACTTTATTTTGTGCCAGGATCAGTGCCGTTTCAGCAGCAACATTGTTCAGCTTGCGGTATGGGATCTTCATCCATTGTAACAACGTTTCTACTTCCTCATCGGAATAGGCGGGTCCCCAATAGGCATGTTCCATTGGTTGCATAGGAGCGCCGGTTGTGTTGAATTTCCGGTCTATCCATTCCGCTGCGCCCAGGGCAGTGCCTGCATCACCGGCTGCCGGTTGTACCCAAATGTTTTTGAATGGACCTTTGTCGCGCACCACGGCATTCAACACACAATTCAACGCCACGCCACCGGCCATACAAAGATTTTCCTGTTTGGTTTCCCTATACAACCAGCACACCAACGTTAATACGGTTTCTTCCAATACCTTTTGTAAAGAATGAGCTATATCAAAAAATCGTTGTTCAAACGTGGCTCCTTTTTTGCGTGCAGGACCAAAGGCGTCTTCCGGTGAAAAATCGTCAATGGTATAACAACCGTTTTCACCAATATGGATGAAAGAACGGAATTTTTCAAGATACACCGGTTTACCATAGGAAGCCAACGCCATTACCTTGTACTCGTCTGATGAATGCAGGAAGCCCAGATAGGTTGTCATTTTTTCATACAACATACCTAATGAATGGGGCATACATACTTCACCTATTTTTTCAAGGCTGTTACCGTTGCCAACAAAATAGCTTGTGCTGGCCAGTTCGCCCCGGCCATCAAGCGTTAACACCGCCGCTTCTTTAAATGGGGATGGATAAAAGGCACTCGCAGCATGAGCTATATGGTGTTCTACAAAATGCCACTTTTCTGGCTGTATAACCGTACCGGCAAGCCGCTTCTGCAGGTGATGC
>CBIMFG010000824.1:0-3371 GCA_966243125.1 uncultured Niastella sp. | reverse complement strand
ATAACGGCGCCATGCTGGTTGGTGCCACACCGGCCAAACCGGTGGCAATGGTACGGCCATGCATATCAACAAAACTAACACTGAATTGTCCGTTGGCATCCTGTACCATATTTTTGAAATAATGCGAATGATCGCCTACATCGGTACCAAACAAGGCATCGAGTTCACCCTGATCGGGTGAACCATAAAAATATTTTGTTTCATGACCGCTGCCTAACTGGTAAGTTTTTCCTACCCCACTCTGGCGGCTGATGCGGCCGGTATTATCGGGTGTATATTCAGTTTCAGTGAATGGATATTTTTCTGCATCGGGAATGAACTGGTTCATCCCAATGGTTTTATTGGGATTGAGGGCCGAATAATAGTAACTGGCCCCCGAACTATCTACCATTTCATTTGCGTGGGCGTTACAATACACATCGGGACTGTACAGCGAATCATAATCGCTTTTATAGTATTCCGGGTTATTGATGCTTCTATTGAAGCCGGCAGTATATTGAATTACATTTTGTAAAGAGGGCGCCGGCATTACCTGTATGGAAGGCCGGCCCTGGTAATCGTAAAAAGTTTCGGCTACAATCGTTTTATTATTGGTATTGTCTTTGGTTACTGTTTGACGGCTGCGCAGGCTGCCATCGAAATACTGCACTACCACTTTTCTTTTTCCATCTTCCGCAAAGCTGATGCTCGATTGCCAGTTCAGCAACCGTTCATGCCCCGTAAAATTATATTGCCCCAACCCCGAGGCTGATGCATCGGAACTCCATACCGCTGCAATTACCGAATTTCCTTTACCCAGTTGCACCGGCCGTACGCGAATGAACAGCGTGCCTTTGTTGTCGTACATCAATGGAATGTTGTACGAGTTACCGGTAGTACTCACACGGGTGGCATTATTATAAAAGATCAATGCCCGGTCAAGACTGCCACCGGAATTATACCTGCTCAAAGCTGAAGAATCGATGTACGTCCATTCCAGGTCATACTGATCAGCGCCGCGAATGGCCGTCCACGTTACCAATAATTCATCTGCATTTCCCACCGGTTCCTGTACGGTAATATTTGTTACTGTACTTGAACAGGAGAAGGTATATTTGGGCCGGGCGGTCAACTGGTTTTCGATCATCAATACAGACGCCACATCCCAGCTTGCTCCCTGTACATCTACGTTCAATACTTTTACCGTTACTTTTCTGCCGCCATAAAAAACAAAGTTATTGCGGGCGTTATAGGTTTGACCGGTATCGTAGGTAACGGTAAACGTCTTTATCATAGAAGCCGTATCGGTGCCATTACTATAGGCAATCGACAAGGTTACATTGGCCGTAAATTCGGTACGCATATATACCGGGGACGCTTCATTTATTTTCAGCGTAATCACATTCTGCACTGAATAGCCGGTATCTACCCCAATTGCAGTTGCACTGAAAAATGCCGAGTCTTCTACGGTAACCGTAGAATCCTTGTGCACCTGACTTTTACTGCCATCAAGTACTGCCCTGGCTACAACGCCGCCGCCATCACCCGCACGGGCTACGGCCACACTACCAATAAAGCAGATCAGTAATATTATGCGGAAAAAGGAATGGGTCTGCATGTGCGTCTTGTTTTATTCCGGTACTGGTTATGATCTTTGAATAAGGTTATAATTTTGGCGATGCCAGAAAAACCTGGTAATCTTTATACTTCTCCGTTGGCTGGTATTTGCCCTGGCCAAGCCTGGTAAAATACTGTTCGTTGTTAAACAGGTCTTCGGTAAACTGGCCCTGGCGATACTGACTGAACACAATTTCTATGCGCCCTTCTGACTGATAAGGCCCGCCACTGCCGCCATCCATCAACTGATCTTTCTCCACCAACCCATTGGTATACATCTCATACACTACATTTTGCAAATAGCCGGTATGTTCATCGATGACCATAGTTACTTTCTTATAAGCCTGGCCCGGCGGAAAAGCAATGTTCAACGTTGCCACCTTACCGGTTCGGGTTACCCGCGCAACAAGCCCATCAAGATGACTGAGTGCTGAATCAAGCGCCGCCACCGGATCGGTCAATTGAGACCGCTGTGGAGTGGTTACATAAATAAGTTTTTCATTTTTGTGCACCTGAATGGTATATTGATCGTTGGTGACCGTTTCTACATCTTCCAGTAAAAACCGCAGGTGATTGTTGTTCATGGCCACTTCGCCCGACATAGTATCTATATAATTTGAAGGCTGATCTTTATTGGCATAGCGGTACTCTACATGAAAACTCAGAAAGTTCGCCAACCGGTATGCCTGCTGCACCTGTTGCATAAACTGTTTTACTGCCTGGGTGCTGTCTGCGGCAACAGACTTATTTGTAACAAAGCCAACTAACAATAGCAGGACAAAAATATTTTTCATATTAAGCCACTTTTTCATTTCTCATTTTTAATTCCTTATTCTTAATTTCTATTGTTCTTTCGACAAGGCGCTTCTGCTTTCTTTTATCGTTTGTACGCCCCGCTCTGTTTCCTTTTTTACCCGTACCAACGTGCCATCATCGTCGTATTCGTAGAAGGTGGCATAGTTGTTCTCATCCAGTTCTGCCATCAACCGCAGGTTCACGGCATTGTATACGAATGATTTCATTTGTGCATTGAACGGATGTATGCGGATGTCGTCGAAATAAGTAGTGGCCGAGTCGGAAGCCTGCAGCATTACCTTCATTTGGGTGGCGTTGGCCGGAACGTCAACGATAGATTCATACCGTTGCCATCCTTCCACCAGGTTACCAGCCGGGCTTAACGTAATGGTATTTACAGTACCGCCTGCGGTAAAGCTTACCAGTATGTGGTTACGGGTATAACCTTTACATAAACAGCTGTTGTCTTCTTTTACCCAGCCGCCAATGAGGGCTTTTTTACCGGCTATGGGCGCAAAGCCGGGCACTATAGTGTTTGTTGAAGCCAGCAGGCCTTTGAGTTTGGAACCACAGCCATCTGATTGCATATTGGCCGTAAGCTGGGGAACTATTTCATCGGCAGCCATTTGCAGGTTGGCCACAATACCTACCGTGCTGTCTTCTGCTATCTGTAAACTATACCTTCCCGTGTGCGCCTGCGTGGTGGTAAAACCAGCCTGAAACGCAGTGAAGTCGAATGGTTTGGCAACAGGGCAGGCATTATCACACGTGTTTGTTTCAAAACCATAATCTTCAAAACCTTCATAGGCGCCTTCCTGATAATGGCTGTTTTGTAATACTGCTGTTGGCAGGGTTAATCCATACCCATAAATACCGGCATTATAACGGCCTAAAGGATCTTTATTTTCCAGTTCAAACCCTTTGCGGTTAAACAAGGTGGTTTGGCTGTTCCATACCCAACGGGTTGTATCATAAGAAGG
>CBIMFG010000823.1:0-3375 GCA_966243125.1 uncultured Niastella sp. | reverse complement strand
TATTATTTTACTGGTCCCAATAACAGCAGCCAGCCTTATAACCCGCTTATACCAGGCATATGGCTAAGTGCGCATAACGAACACCATGAGGTGCTGTTGCTGGTAAAACCAGCCGAGTGGACCACCTATAACAACAATGTATTAAAGGTTGATAGCAGTTCAAAAAAAGTGAATATTGATTCCATACACACGGCCGATTCCTGGACCCGCCACACCACCAGCTTTATGAAATCTGGCGGTATTTATTTCGGCTTGCAATACAACTTCCACATAAATGAAAACTTTCTTATTGGCGCCGGCATCGGATATCAAACGCTGGGGCAAACCCTGGGGCTGAAGCAATCAAAGTTGACGGTAGATACGGCAAGAGTAAAAGTGCCCATTCCGGATAGCTTATTTACCGTAAAGGGCGATTCATTAACCACCCGGTATTTAAATTCCTCCTTAATACAGGCCAAATTTGAAGTGGCTTATAAAATAGGGCAGCTTGACCTGGGCGCTGCTGTATTGTTGCCGTTAACCAGTGCGTTCACCAGCAAAAGCAAGGAGCAAAAGCAGCCATGGAGTGTACAGGTTTTTGTACGTTGGCGGTTAAAGCGTGAAGAGGAGAGGGAGTAAGCAAAAATGCCTATATTGCTGAAAACAAACAACCATGAAACGGGTAACAGGAATAGGCGGTATTTTCTTCAAATGTCAGGATCCCGAAAAAATGAAAGAATGGTATAAAACCCATCTGGGTTTTGATGTAACTGAATGGGGCGTACAATTCAGCTGGAAACAGGAAGCCGGTGAAAAAGAAGGAACTACCATCTGGAGCCCATTTAAGGATACAACCAAATACTTTGAACCCTCCACAAAAGAATTCATGATCAATTACCGGGTGCATGACCTGGAAGCTCTTGTAGCAGCGCTAAAAGAAGAAGGGGTAACGGTGTTGGATAACATCGAAAGCCATGACTATGGCAAGTTTGTTCACATACTTGATATAGAGGGAAACAAGATCGAGTTGTGGGAGCCGTAAAAAAAGGGTGTTTTTCACGTGTGCGTTATATTATAAGATTGCATATCTTGAGCGTCTCTCATTGAGTGTATAAGATGGTGGCTCTGGTTAGTTGCTTTATTATTTGACTTCATGCTACAGCTTCAAAACCTTGCTGTACAACTTCAGTACTTCAGGCTCCAGGTTGGCGACCTTACTGTACAACTTTAGAACATCGCGCTGTATGTTGGCAACTTCACGCTAATACTTCGTAATCGCCTTGTTAAACCCGGCAACTCCCTTCTGCATCTTCACAACAGCTGTGTCATACTTTGAAACTTAAGACGGTTGCTTCGTGATTTTAACCGTGTAGTCGTCAACTTGATGACGGTAGTTCTCAATTGTATGGCTGTAATGCTGAACCTGGCGCGTGTACTCAGTAACTTTTACAATGAAGTTACCAACCTGTACAATGAATACTCCAATTCGTACACAGCAATCAGCAACCTTGAAAGTGTTGTTTCCAACTTTTTTTCAATCTAAATGCATGTTAGGGGTAGTAGATACACTATTGGGGTGTTGCTGCGTTGGTAATGGGAGGAACCGGCATAATGGCCAGTGGGCTTCATCTGGTACTTTCATCCGGCGGTTTTGGCACTGGCTCAGGGAAGGCCGGCTCTGTTGTGGCACTGATAATTAGCATAATTGGTACTGCTTTCAGTTGGCTGGCGCTGGTTCGGTCAAAGCAGACCAATAGTGGTGCAGGCTACTGATGACAGAAAAGCCAACAGCATCGCCTGATGTAAAGTTGGGCATTTTTGATATTTTTGTTGCTACCCAGAAAAAATCAGTCATATAGAAATTGTTGGATAGTAGCCACTTACATAGAGATAAAGAGATCTTTCAACGCATAGCTGGCGGCGATGCGCAGGCTTTTGCCGAGTTTTACGACGCTTATGCCGTTAAACTGGCCCTGTATGTATCCCGTTTTCTGGGATCAGAATTATGGGCGGAAGAAATTGTGCACGATACCTTTCTTAAATTATGGTCTATCCGCGAAACACTTACCACCGTTGAAACACCGGCCGCTTTTGTTTACCGCATGATCGCCAACCGGGCCAAAGACCACCTGAAACACCAGGAACATGAAGTAAAGCTGCAACAACACCTGGTGCGCCATTTACAACAGGCTAATACCAATACCACCCAGGAGCTGCTGGATTATCAAATAGGGGAGAAGCTTTACCGCCAGGCTATTCAACAGTTACCTGCCCAACGTGCCTTAATATATAAGATGCGCCACGAGCAGGGCATGAGCTATGATGAGATAGCGCAGGAGCTGGAACTCTCCCGCCACACCGTTCGTAACCTGCTAAACCTGGCGCTAAAAGACATCCGCAAGTATTTATTACAGCACGGCGATATCACTGGCGCTGTGGCACTTATCTTTCTTTTAAAATAATTCTTAAATAATTATTAAATCCTTTGGTACTTCCTTACACGCCAATCGTCATTCAATGGAGTGGTTGTAGGGACAATCATTTTTTATTATGGCAACAGATAGTCAGCACATCATATATTTATTAGGAAGGTATTCCAGTGGACAGGCAACTTCCCGCGAAGTTGATCAGTTGCTTACCCTGTTGCGCACCGAAGACCACGATGAAACGGTTGTTTCATTTATTGAAGAGCAGTTAACAACATTTGAACCCGATAATACAGAAGATATTTCTTTTTGGAAAAACCGGTTGAAAGGAGGGGCTCAACAAATTACCGGTGTAGCTTTCAATGAGAACGCCGCTGTTGTAGAAATTCCTGAGCATGCCCGGCCAGTCCATCGCGTACATTTTTTACGCAAATGGGGTTGGGCAGCCGCATCCATTATCCTTGCGTTGAGCCTTGGCGTTTACCTCCTTTCAACAAATACCAAACGAACGCTGCCACCTGCCAACGTTGTACAGGCTGCTGAGATAGCACCCGGGAAAAACGGCGCGGTGTTAACACTGGCCGATGGTTCGCGAGTGGTATTAGACAGCCTGGGTAACGGAGTGGTTGCCACACAAAATGGCGCCCAGGTAGTATTGAAGGGTGGGGCACTGGCTTATGACGCCAGCAGTGCTTCCACCGGTGAGGTTGCCTATAATACCATGAGCACGCCCAAGGGACGCCAGTTTCAGGTAACATTACCCGATGGTACCAAAGTGTGGCTGAATGCCGCCAGTTCATTACGCTATCCCACAGTATTTACCGGCGAAGCGCGCAAGGTATCAGTAACAGGCGAAGCCTATTTTGAAGTAGCACACAACACCCACATGCCATTTGTTGTAAACGTAAATGATAAAGAAGATGTAACCGTACTCGGTGGTCCTCGCGGGCGGGTTCAGGCTCTTGGCGAG
>CBIMFG010000822.1:0-3378 GCA_966243125.1 uncultured Niastella sp. | reverse complement strand
ACCGCGATGTAACCCCTATCTTCTGGGTTTATTACCCCGATCTTAGACCCATCTTTGCTAAACACGAGGTGTACAATGGTAAAAACTTTGGCGCCCGCATGAGTTGGGAAGAGTTGTTTGAAAGCCGCATGTTCGCAAGCCGCATTATCAAATCAACTGTTAACAACCCCAACGATGAATTTATCAGATCGTACATTAAAGATCCCATTCTCGCCCTGTTAGAAGGCGACGATATGAAAGAGCGGATCTTCAATTACGAGCAAGACCTTTGGTCTTACTAAGAAGAGTATAAACTCAACATAACTAAAAAGGGTATCGTAAATTTACGATACCCTTTTTAGTTTAATATTTTACACCATTGTATAACATGCCCGAATTGGGATCACTGCAAGAACATTATATCAAGAATTTTTTTAAAAATACCCACTATTAGGTATTGTTTTATGCCGCCTATTCACTATTTTTACAATGGTTTTTCATAGGATATTGGATTTTAAAAACGGGGCTGGATGTCTATCCGGGCCCCTTTTTCTTTTTGAACAGTATAAGATATAAAGTTTAAGATTTAAAGTATAAGGTGGTTGCCGCATTTTGAGGCTCGCTATTATTCTTAAACCTTAAAACACTACGACCTTAAACCTTGAACTTTAAACCTTAAACTTCCGCCTGATCAGGCTTATCAAAGTAACTCTTTATCAAATTCGCCTTCGCTGCACCCACCGCACCACTCAACTCCTCCAGACTCAACTCCTTCACCCGTTTAACCGATTTAAACTCTTTTAGTAACTGTTCAGCTGTATTCCTGCCAATGCCTTTTATTTGCTCCAGTTCGTTCTTAAAAGTTCCCTTGCTGCGTTTATTGCGGTGGAAAGTAATGCCAAAACGGTGCACCTCATCGCGAATGGAGCGGATCAGTTTTAAACTGTCGCTGCTGTAAGGCAGCTTTACCGATTCCTTATCGCCCGGGAAAAAGATCTCTTCCTCATTCTTTGCCAGCCCCACAACGGTCATCTGTCCCTGTAAGCCCAGCTCATTAATACCTTCCAGCGCGGCGCCTAATTGCCCCTTACCACCATCAATGATCACCAGTTGCGGAAAAGGCTGTTGTTCCAGCTGTAATCGCTTATACCGGCGCGTAACGGCTTCCTTCATGGTGGCAAAGTCATTAATGCCCTGCACCGTTTTTACATTAAAGTGCCGGTAATCTTTTTTACTGGGTACTCCATCTTTAAAGCAAACCATAGCCGATACGGGATAGCTGCCCTGGAAGTTGGAGTTATCAAAACATTCAATATGTAAGGGAACAGCAGGTAATTGCAGATCGTGTTGTATTTGCTGCAGCACCCGGTTTTTGGTGGTGGCATCCTGGCCATCCAGCTTCAGCATTTTCCTTTGCCTGATCTCTTCCTTGAAATAGTTCACATTCAGGGCGGCCATATCAAGCAGCTTCTTTTTATCACCGGCTTTGGGCACGGTAAGTACTATTTCCGGTTCGTCATATTCAATTTCAAACGGAACAATGATCTCGGGGCTCAGGCTGTTGAAGGTGGAACGCAGCTGCGCAATGGCAAATGACAACACCTCTTCAATTGGTTCATCAAGGTGGGTTTCCCATTGCGAGGTATGGGTTTGCACAATGGTGCCGTTCTGCATCATCAGGTAAGTAACATAGGCTATATCGCCATCGCGCAAAATAGAAAACACATCCGCATTGCCCAGGTGCCGGCTCACGATCACCGAACGGGCATCGTATTCTTCGAGGTGTTCAATTTTCTTATGCAGGATCTGGGCTTTTTCAAACGCCAGGTTTTCTGCAGCCTCCCGCATTTCTTTTTTGAAATGATTGATCACTGGTCCCAGGTTCCCCTTCAGTACGTTCCGTAATTGCGATAATCCGTCGGCATATTCTTCCTCGGTTTGGAAACTTTCACAGGGGCCCTTGCAATTGCCCAGGTGGTATTCCAAACAAACCTTGAACTTTCCCTTTTTTATGTTGGCGGGCGTGAGGTTCAACTTACAGGTTCTAAGTTGAATGTTGGCCTTTACAAAATCCAGCAGCTCGCGCACCTTGGCAACCGAAGTAAAAGGGCCCAGGTATTCAGACCCGTCATTTATTTTCCGGCGGGTAAGAAACACGCGGGGAAAATTTTCTTTTTTGATGACAATGTAGGGATAGGTTTTGTCATCTTTCAGGTTGATGTTAAAACGCGGCTGAAACTGTTTTATCAGCGAATTTTCTAAAAGGAAGGCATCTTGCTCGCTTGGTACAATGGTGAACTCTATGCGCCTTATACGCTGAACCAGCTCATGCGTTTTGTAAGAGGTGAACGTTTTGGTAAAATAAGAACTCACCCGCTTGCGAAGGTTCTTTGCCTTACCCACGTAAAGCAAGGTTTCCCCCGAATCGTAATATTTGTAAATACCGGGGTCTACCGGTAAAGTGGGTGCTATTTGTTGAAATTCCTGTGCTGTCATGATTGTGGTTCCTTAATCGGCAAAATACTGGGGGTCCCAGATCACCTTTTCCATAGTAGTAACAGCCGGCCCGTTCTTTGGTTGACGAATAGTAACCACATAGAAGTATTCCATCATCTTCCAGGTAAGCTTCTGATCAATGGCCGTGTCGCCGCTGCTGAAGCTCCGTTCCATATAAACCCGTTTTACCTGATCGGTTGACAGGCTGGGTTGCAGGTATACCATTACACTCCGCAGCGAACCGGCAGGTTCTTTGGCCGTATAAATAAAATTCAGCATTTGAGTGGTTTCATCCATCAGCGAATGTTCGGTAAAGTGTTCCTGAAAGGAGGAAGAATCCAGTTCCGTTAACAGGAACTGATTGGCCAGTTGGTGAAACTGGGCCAGCTGAATATAGGCCGAATCCTTCTTACCATCCGTATTCACTTTTTTCAAAATACCGCCGGCAAAAGAATCCACCTTCACAATATCACTTTTAATAAAATCTGCTATGGGCAAATAGGTGCCGGAGGCCAGGGAGTCCTGGGTTAATTGCGCATCACCTGCAGGTTGTTGGGGTTTGTGTTTACAGGCTACGGCCAGTGTTAACAGGGCCGGTAAAAGTAAATTTATCCGCTTCATCGGGTAAAAATATTGAATTCTGCCTTTGTTACCGAAGAGACGCCTGAAAAGTAAGGGGAAATGGAGTACGAAGTTGAAAGTGAGTGGTGAATTGTGAGTTGTGAGTGGTGAGTGGTGAGTGGTGAGTTAGCTCGCGATTATTTAGACTTCTCAACATTCAGTAACCCACTGACCATTGACCACTGACCACTGACCATTGACCACTGACCACTGACCACTGACCATTGACCATTGACCACTGACCATTGACCATTGACCACTGACCATTGACCATTGACCACT
>CBIMFG010000821.1:0-3379 GCA_966243125.1 uncultured Niastella sp. | reverse complement strand
GTGAACCCCGTTTTACATTATAACCTTCCGGTGGGTTTGCTGCGTGTGGGCGACCCTGCTGATTTTATTATCACCAGCGATCTGCAACAGTTTAATGTACTGCAAACTTATATCAATGGAGAACTGGTAGCCGAAAATGGCACCTCCAACATTACATCCCAAAACTCTACCCTGCTCAATAATTTTAATTGCCAGCCAAAGAAAGCAGCTGACTTTCAAATGCCCTGGAAAGGTGAAACCAGCATCCCGGTTATTGAAGCGCTGGATGGTCAACTGATCACCAACAAACTGATGCTTTCGCCCAAAACAAAGGATGGGCAATTGGTAAGCGATACGGACAGGGATATACTAAAAATTGCGGTGGTGAACCGGTATGCCGATGCCGTAGTAGCGCTGGCCTTTATAAAAAACACTGGATTGAAACAAGGAGCCATTGCCAGTTCAGTAGCCCACGACAGCCACAACATTGTAGCCGTAGGTGTTGACGATGAAAGCCTGTGCCAGGCGGTAAATGCGGTAATTGCGCAACAAGGTGGCGTAAGTTGTGTGAGTGCACACGAATTGCAGGTATTGCCATTGCCTGTTGCCGGCTTGATGAGTGCTGAAGACGGATACGAAGTAGCCCGCGCTTATACCGCCATTGATGCCATGGCAAAATCGCTGGGCTCTACCCTTTCGGCTCCCTTTATGACGCTTTCATTTATGGCATTGCTGGTAATACCACATTTGAAATTAAGCGACCTGGGACTGTTTGATGGAGATGCTTTTAAACTGATAAAGGCTTAGTACGAAAAACGGGCTTAAATTTCTCGTAGAAAAATAGATTCAACAGAAGTAATTCCAGGGCATATATAAAATCTTCAACCGGTATGGTAAGCACCCTGATGCCTGTATTCTCGGCATTATTGTACCAAACTACGGGTTGTTGTAAGCCTGTACCGGTTAAAATTCCATTTACAATAAAAAAAGGGATCAATAGCAAGGGGTAAATAGTTAGAAAACCGGGCAGCCATTTTACTTTAAATACAAACAATAAAGCCAGCAACAAAACGCCGGTACTTATAAACGATACGGCTGTATAGGCTTTTTTAAACTGAACCAGGCCTATTGTTAGTAAGGCAATTGAGATAACCAGCACAAGGCCATTCTGTAACCACAATGGCCAACTGATCTTATAAAAGATATTCAAACAATGATAAGTAAATACGCAGGCAAAAGGTATACAAATAAAAAACAGCACTTCTTCGCCCGGCAGGTTAAATAAATTAAAGCCAAGCGTATACTGCAGATTAAATCCCCAAATATTCAGCGAAGTAAACAATACATCCCAGGCAATAAAGCAAACCGCCGTAATGAGGTTGCCCGCAAAAAATGCCGGAAACTGTTTATCGAACCTGATGGCCGGATAGAAGGAAAACAGGAACGGCACAATAACAGAAAACAGGTTAACAAGCAGGTAAGTAGTATGCATAATTAATTTGCCGGTGAGGTCATTTTGAAATATTTAAAAGGCACCCATAACATGCCAAAACATTCGCCATCTTCTTTGTTCAAATGTTTGTGATGCACTTTATGCGCCCGCCGTATGGCTTTGAAATAGGCATTATTGGTATTTCTGAAAATGCGGAAACGCTGATGGATAAAAATATCGTGCACTAAAAAATAGGCAAGGCCATACAGCGTAATACCCAATCCGCACCAGAATGCCCAGTTATACTGATTTTGCATTCCCCAAAATAAACCGGCAATGCCGGGCAGGGCAAAGATCAAAAAGAAGAAATCGTTGTGCTCAAAAAAGCCAGCCGACTCTTTATGATGATGATCTTTGTGCAGTTTCCAGAACAACCCGTGCATAATATATTTGTGCGTAAACCACGCAACTGCTTCCATGCCTACAAAAGCAATCAGCACCAGCAGGATATGATATACAACCGTCATAGTTATTAAATAATATTTAGTTGATATTTCAAATGTGATTCCAGCATAAGCACCATTTTTTGATAATTAGGGATGCGGATGCGTTCAACAAGGATCCTTTCTGCCGGTAACCGTTTTATTTTTTTAAAAAGCACCTGGTAATAATAATAGGCAAGGTAAACGCCCTTGCGGGCAGAAGCCGGCAACATCTTTATTCCCTTCAGGGCTTCAAAAAAATCAGCTTCAATTTCTCTTTCAATGGTTTCCTTATCTGCTTTTGAAAAACTGCCCAGGTTAACCGAAGGAAAATAGGTACGCCCAAGCAGCACGTTATCGGCTTGTGCATCGCGTAAAAAGTTTACTTTCTGAAAAGCAGCACCCAGCCGCATGGCATAGGGCTTTAGTTGCTCGAATAAAACAGCATCGCCATCAGTGAATACATGCAAACACATTAACCCTACGGCTTCCGCAGAACCAAAAATGTATTTCTTATAACTCTCTTCGTCATATGTTTGAAAGTGCAGGTCCATTTCCATGCTGTCTAAAAAAATATCGATCCATTGTCTGTCTATCTGATAGGTATGCACTACTGCCTGAAATGCATTCAACACAGGGTTCAGCGAAATTCTTTCCTGAATGGCGGTATAAGTATCATTGCGAAATGTGGTCAGCAATTCTCTTTTATTGTACCCGTGAAAACTATCGACAATTTCATCGGCAAACCGAACAAAGCCATATATGCCATAGATAGGATTGCGCAAATGCGGGGCCAGGAAAAGTATGCCCAGTGAAAAACTGGTACTGTACGTTTTTGTCGTAAGCTTGCTGCATTCAAACGAGACCCTATCGAACAAATACTTCATTTGACTTTTGTTAAGGATTTAAGTAATAATTCCGCGGCTATTTTTCCTGAAATAAGTGAAGGGGGTACACCTGGCCCAGGTACGGTTAACTGGCCTGCATAAAAGAGATTTTTCAGCCGTTTATTTTTTATGATGGGCTTTAGTACGGCGGTTTGTGATAAGGTATTGGCCAACCCATATGCATTTCCTTTGAAACTGTTATAGTCGCTGATGAAATCATTGATGCAATAGCTCTCTTTATAAACTATGTGGTCATGGATCGATTCACCGGCAAAGCTTTCCAATTTGCTGATCATGATGGAATAATATTTCTCCCGTATTGTAGTATTATCAGGCAAGCCAGCTGCAATAGGCATTAGCAGAAAAAGGTTTTCATGGCCAGCAGGAGCTACCGTACTATCTGTTTTTGAAGGACAACAAACATAAAATAAGGGCTTGTTGGGCCAGGCGGGATCCTGATAAATTTGATTGGCATGGTCGTTCAAACTTTCATCAAAGAACAAGGTATGGTGCTGCAGCCGTTCCAGCTTTTTATTAATGCCCAGATAAAAGATCAAACACGAAGGGGCCATTACTTTACGTTGCCAGTATTTATCATT
>CBIMFG010000820.1:0-3380 GCA_966243125.1 uncultured Niastella sp. | reverse complement strand
TCAACGATAGTGTTACCCTGATAAATATAGGTAGTAGCGTTGGTGTTTAAACTGAACGTTACGCCAGTGGCCGTCATTTTTGAATTATCGAAAGTGACGGTGCCGATATTATTTTGAGTGGTAAAACTGGTTGCTGTAACAGCCTTTAAGGGAATGCCGGCCTGGCTAAACTCGGCCGTTTGGGAACCGGTAGCCTGCACGGAGATAAATTTCCAGGTCCCTATTTCTGTAGTAACATTTCCTGGCGTTGTGCCCTGCGTAGTATCGCCGGGACGGGGAATGGTATCTGTAGGCGTTGTTCCGCCCGGAGCCATGCCCTGTTCATCACTTTTTTCTTTTGAACAGGCTACAAACACAAATACCAATGCAGCAACAAGCAGCAGCAAAAAGTTACGCGTCTTCATAATTCCCCAGTTTTTAGCAGAAGTGATCACATACACTGTTACCGGCAAAACTGTGCCATTATTCAAAAAACAATGCCACGCCCTTACGGGAACGTGGCACGGTTTAAAATTTTGAAAGCAAACCACAACCAATTAGGTTGTGTTAGCACTAAGCTACAGAATAAATTGAAAGTAAATCACAACTTATTGATCGCAGCAATGCCTGGCAGTTCTTTTCCTTCAAAGAATTCCAGCATAGCGCCACCACCCGTTGAAACGTAGCTTACCTGCTCGTTAAAACCAAACTGGTTTACCGCGGCAACTGAATCACCACCGCCTACCAGGGAGAAAGCGCCGTCCTGGGTAGCTTCAGCCACAGCAGTAGCCACACTCTTGGTGCCATGTTGAAACTTTTCCATTTCAAACACACCCATAGGGCCATTCCATAAAATGGTTTTTGAGCGTTTGATCACATTAACAAATTGCTGACAGGCGTTCGGACCCACATCCAGCCCCATCCAGCCATCAGGAATGTTATTGCTGGGCGCGTTGGAAGTAAGTGCAGCCGCATCAAATTTATCGGCAATTACTGAGTCAGAAGGGAAATGCAGACAAACGCCTTTTGCTTCTGCTTTTTTCAACAGTTCGCGGGCGGTATCCAGGCGATCGTCTTCGCACAGTGAGTTACCAATTTTTCCACCCTGTGCTTTTTCGAAAGTATAGGCCATTCCACCACCAATGATGATGTCGGTAGCTCTTTCCAACAGGTTTTCGATAATGAGGATCTTGTCACTTACCTTGGCGCCGCCAATGATGGCCACGAAAGGTTTCTCGGCATTGTTCATTACTTTTTCGGCGCTCTTCACTTCGCTTTCCATCAACAGGCCGAACATTTTTTTATCGCGGGGGAAGAACTGCGCAATTACAGCGGTAGAAGCATGAGCACGGTGAGCAGTACCAAAGGCATCGTTCACATATACATCTCCCAGTTTGCTTAATTTCTCAGCAAATCCGGCATCGCCTTTTTCTTCTTCTTTATAAAAACGCAGGTTTTCCAGCAACAATACTTCACCGGGTTTTAAAGCAGCCGCTTTATCAACCGCTTCCTGGCCAATGCAGTCATTAGCGAATTGTACATTGGTGCCCAGCAATGTTGCAATATGGTCAACCAGGTGCTTCAATGAAGATTTGTCTTCAGGTCCTTCTTTTGGCCGGCCAAGGTGGCTCATCAGGATCACACTACCGCCATCGCCCAATATTTTTTTAATAGTAGGCACAGCCGCTTTTATGCGCGTATCGTCGGTAATGGCAAATGTTTTTTTGTCAAGCGGAACGTTAAAATCAACCCGGATCAATGCTTTCTGACCCTTGAAGTTATATTGGCTGAATGTAGACATGCAATAATGGTTTTAAAAAAATTAACCACAAAGTATATTGATAGCTATGGTCGACTTAGGGTTTAACCAGGCGTACCTGCTCTCAATAGCTTTGTGGTTAACCAGAACGTAGCGGAAACTACATTCTGCGGTTATTTATTAAGCTTTTGCTGTTTGTTTTGCAGCACCTTTGTTGATCAGTTTTGCAAAATAGTTCACGGTGCGAACGAGTTGGCTTACATAGCTCATTTCGTTATCGTACCAGCTAACAGTGCGAACCAGTTGGGTTTCGCCTACTGTTTGAACACGAGTTTGTGTACCATCGAAATAAGAACCGTAAGTGATACCGATGATATCGCTGCTCACGATCTCGTCTTCAGTATAACCGAAGCTTTCGTTGGCAGCAGCCTTCATGGCAGCGTTTACTTCTTCAACAGTTACTTTTTTGCCTAATACAGCAGGAACCTCCGTTAAAGAACCGGTGAGGGTTGGAACGCGTTGTGCAGAACCATCCAGTTTACCTTTCAGGCTAGGTAATACCAGGCCAATGGCTTTGGCAGCACCTGTGCTGTTAGGAACAATGTTTTGCGCGGCAGCGCGGGCGCGACGCAGGTCACCTTTGGGGTGCGGAGCATCCTGGGTGTTCTGATCGTTCGTATACGCGTGAATGGTGGTCATTAAACCGTTTACGATACCGAATTTTTCTTCCAGTACCTGAGCCATTGGGGCCAGGCAGTTGGTGGTGCAGCTTGCGCAGCTGATCACAGTTTCAGTACCATCGAGGATGGCGTGGTTAACGTTGAAAACGATAGTTTTCAGATCGCCGGTAGCAGGAGCAGAAATTACTACTCTTTTAGCGCCGGCAGTAAGGTGCGCTTCAGCTTTTGCTTTATCAGTGAAGAAACCAGTGCACTCCAGCACAACGTCTACTTCATGCTGACCCCAGGGAATTTGAGCAGGGTCTTTTTGTGCATAGATCTTTACTTCGTCACCATTTACTATTATAGAGTTATCGGTACTTTTTACTTCAGCATCAAAACGGCCCTGAGCGCTATCATATTTAAGGAGGTGGGCTAAAACTTTAGGACTGGTAAGGTCATTGATAGCGACTACATCAATTCCTTCCATTTTATAAATCTGGCGGTATACCAACCGGCCGATACGACCAAAACCGTTGATCGCCACTTTGACTGTGCTCATGATCTGGATATTTTGTGTTAGTTAAAATTTGCGGGGCTAAGGTACAATTTTGGTTGTAAATGAATCTGTGAAATTTGTGTGTTTACAAGGCGGAAACCGGTTCAGATGTGGCATTCTAACACAAACAGACTAATCATACATCAGACACTTACTTATGAAAACGATTACCCCAGTTTTTTAGGGGGCTTTATAACAATCTGAAAGCAAATGGAGGCATGTGAAAGAAAACGCATAGCAACAAGAAAGATGCTAAGAAATCGTTAATTGGAGGATGAAGGAAATTAGCCCAGGAAACGCTCATGAAAAAGATTTTTAAAGAAACTGATACTTTTTTTTGGTAGAACACAACTGTTTCCTATTTTTGCACTCCCAAAAACGAGCCGCGTTCGTCTAAGGGCTAGGACACCACCCTTTCACGGTG
>CBIMFG010000819.1:0-3381 GCA_966243125.1 uncultured Niastella sp. | reverse complement strand
ACCGCATGGAATTACTGGTGCAGCGGATCATTGTATTAATGGAAGAGGAAAAGCTGTACCAGGAAGCCGAACTGACATTACAACAGGTCGCCACCAAACTGGAGGTGCCCAGTTACCAGGTTTCGCAGGCCCTGAATGAAGGCATGAAAAAGACCTTTTATGATGTGATAAATAGTTACCGCGTAGAAGATGCCAAGCGATTACTGCTCGATGAAAAGAGCCGCAACTACACCATTCTTTCCATTGGCTATGAAGCCGGGTTCAATTCCAAAACAACCTTCAACACGGTGTTCAAAAAATTCACCGGCGCTACCCCTACCGAGTTCCGCGACAAACAAAACGCGTTAACAACAGCGTCCTGATCACCCGTTTTTCACCCGCTAACGTTCGGATTTCTTAATCGGAACGCCCCCTGTGGCCGTTCTGATAATTCAACTCGTTCTTGGTTTTCAATTCTTTATTGGTTCGAACTCGTCATTCCGTCAATTCGAACAGGTACAACCCGTTCGCATTGGCAGAACCGAACTGTAACGCCTGTTGCGCACAGCAATTTTGTGTCGTCAACCAATTCGAAAAAAGATCAAAACCAATTTTATGAGCAAAACACGGAGATGGTTAAAGAATGTGCCGGTACTGTTGTTAGCAGGCGTTCTGCACGGTTCGGCAAAATCACAAACCACATCCATTACCATCAGAAGCGCCATTGAGATGGCACTGGCCAATAACTACACGTTAAAGGCCGACAGTCTTAACAACCAGGTGGCGCGTGATAAGGTCAGCATTGCCAAAGCTGACTTTTTGCCACAGGTTAATTTCTACAACAAGATGGAGTACAATGCGGCCCTTCCTTCCCAAATGCTGCCGGGTAATGTAATTGGGCAACCCGAGAAAGACCTGATCCCTGTTCAGTTTGGAACCCGCTATGTAATGGGAAGTGGCATTGAAGCTACCCAGAACATTATTAAAAGAAGCAGCCGGCTGAACGTAGCTGCCGCCGAACTAAACACCGGTATTACCCAAACCCGGCACCTGTTGAATCGCGAAGACCTGGTTTATCAGGTAGCAACAAGTTATTACGGCCTGCTGGCTACTACTGAAAAGATCAACACCACTAAAAAGGATTATGCCAACATTCGCGAGATAGAGCTGATTGCGAAAACACAATTTGAAAGCGGCGTGTTGAAGCGGATTGATTTTGAATCGTTACAGATCAATGCGGCCAACATACAATCGCAGCTCGATCAATTGCAAACAAGCTACAACCAGCAGCTGGCTTATTTCAAATACCTGCTGGGGCTGCCCGCAAATGCCGCTGTATCCATAACCAATGATATTACCCATATTCCCGGTCTGCTACAAAATGGTGGAACCCGTTTGTGGGAGCGGGAAGATGTACACCTGTACCGCCAGCTGATTGAATCAAAAGAACTGGAGTTAAAAACCATTAAGGCTGAAGGAATGCCTGCACTCAATGCCTTCTTCCGCCTGAACTATCAATCACAATTCAATCAACCCGGCGATGCTTTAAAAAGTGATTATGGTTTTAAAAGTTCAACCGTAGGGCTTAACACCAGTATTCCTTTATTCGATGGCTACCGGAGAAGAAACAGGCTGCATGTTGCCAAAGTGGAATTACAACAACTGCAATTTCAGAATGAGCAACAGCAACAACTGGCCAACACCGAATGGGTGAGCGCCAGCGAAACCCTGAACAACGACCGGCAACAGGTGCTTATAACGCAGCAAAACCTGGTACTGGCTGAAAAAGTATACACATCCCGCAAAGCCTTATACAGCGAAGGCGTAACCACGTTGATAGAATTACTTGATGCAGAAAGAGAATTAAGCCAGTCGCGTAACCTGCATACACAATCGCTCATCAATGTACAAACCAGTCTGGTAAAGGCACACAAAGCAAACGGAACATTATTAACTGAATTTGTAAAAACATTATAAAATGAAAAAGAGAATCATTCAAATAACAGGCGCTTTATTAATTGCCGGCAGCATTGGTATGGCGCTGGCCAACAACAAATCAAAGATCGATGCCGCCGCACAACCCGTAAAAGACAATGCGGTAATACCGGTTAAAATTGCAACAGTAATAACCGATTCATTCAATACAGCTTTTACTGTAAATGGTACTACCTCACCCACCAAAGAAGTAAAGATCGCATCAGAAGTACAGGGCAAACTGGTGAATTTATATATAAAGAATGGCGATGTAGTACGTAAAGGACAGGTAATAGCCCAACTGGATGCCGGTGTTTTTTATGCCCAGTTGAACAGCATTGAAACCTCACTGGCCAAAACACAACTGGACATTAATCGCTATACACACTTGATTGAACTGGGTGGCGCCACTCCCATGCAGCTGGAAAGTGTAAAACTGCAATACGCTTCGTTGCAGGCGCAGAAAAAAGAGATCGCACAACAAATAACGCATATGCAGATCTTTTCGCCCTTCAGTGGCAAAATAGAAAATGTAACGGTTGAAACAGGTTCGTTTGTTTCGTATGGAACCGTGCTGGCACAACTGATAGATAACTCGGCGTTGAAAATAAATGTATACCTGAGCGAACAGGAAGCATTCAAAGCAACAACAGGCCAGGCCGTAACCGTGAGCAGTGTAGTGTTAGCACAACCGCAAACTGCGCACATCAGCATGATCAGCGATAAAGCCGATGCCAGCGGTAAATTTTTAACCGAGATCAGTTTGCCCAACAATGGAAAAGAAAAACTAAAAGCTGGCATTCTTACTGATGTAACCTTTTCATCCGGTACAGCCGAAACAGGCTTATCTATTCCCGTAAGCGCCCTTGTAGCCGGCGCCAAACAAGCCACCGTATATGTAGTGAACGATAATAAAGTACAACAACGGGTTATAAAAACAGGTTTTGTTACCCCCGTTAAAGTACAAGTAGTGGAAGGCTTACAAGCCGGTGAACAGGTGGTTATTTCAGGACAACTGAATTTGGAGAACGGGATGATGGTGAGAGGAAGCAGGTAGTGAGTAGTGAGTAGTCAGTAGTGAGTGGGTTTCCGAATGTTCAGAGGTCTAAATAATCACGAGTTTACTCACAACTGACAACTCACAACTGACTTGCCCTGGTCAACTCGTCAACAGGTTAACTGGTCAACCCTCACCCTTTATCAACTCTATCAACTTTTAAAAACAAAATCATGTCATTAACAGAGTTATCAATAAAACGCCCCACACTCATCGTAGTCATCTTCACCGTGCTGGCACTAATAGGAATAGTAAGCTATTTCTCAATCGGGTACGAATTGTTGCACAAGATGTCGAAACAAATTATTACAATCAGTACTAAATATACGGGTGCAGCGCATTCGGAAGTAGAAAATTCTGTAACAAAGGAA
>CBIMFG010000818.1:0-3381 GCA_966243125.1 uncultured Niastella sp. | reverse complement strand
CCAACCCATCGCCATTAACATCGGCCGTAGCTATTTTGGGCCCTTCGCGGGAAAGTATTGCAGGAATATTTCTTTCGTAATAGAAATCTACATAATCATCTTCCACATGCTTTTCAAATACATTGTTCGCCAGGGTAAACAAACCAGCTTTGTTTTGCAATGAATCCGGCAGTGGACTTTTAAGCGTATTCGCTTTTGTAAACACATGCAGGGTGTCTATGGCAGGGTGTACAATTGTTTCGGTTGAACGATCGGGCCACATAATAATCAGTGAATCTATAGCAGCTGTTTTTCCTACACCAATCACCTGTTTGTAATCCATGGATGATTGAAAGCCCCGGCTTGGAATTACTTCGCGGGTAATAATGGAGCCGCCGGCATGTACGGTTATTTTGCTTCCTACGGCATAAGTGTTCTGGTCACTTTCTTTTAACAGTACACTTATGTAATGGTTGGTATGCTGTTGGCTGGCCCGGTTCTTATATACAAAGGCTGGCCCATTTATGTTATTAATAATAAGATCGAGGTCACCATCATTATCCAGGTCGCCATAGGCAGCGCCGTTTGAAAAAGAGGTTTGGGTAAATCCCCAGGCATTGCCCGCATCGGCAAACCGCAGGTTGCCCAAATTTCTGAACGCTTTATTAACAACCGGTGTTTTTGGAATATGCTCCAGTACTTCATTCACCTTTTCTTTTTGTCCGGTTAAAACCATTTTTTGAATTACATCATTGGCAAAGAAGTCCATAAAATCAAGATCGGTCACATCGCGATTCACACCATTGCATACATAAATATCATTCAGGCCATCGTTATCGGCATCGAACAACAACGCGCCCCAGCTCCAATCGCTGGCACAAACCCCACTGTAATTAGCTACATCTGAAAAAGTACCATTACCGTTATTTACCTGTAAACAGTTTTTCATGTACTGGTGATAAAAGCCGATGTTCAGCTTATTGCGGTACTGATCAATATTATCAAAAGCGCCCAGGGTTTTTAACCGGTAATCATTATCGGGCAACATATCGGTGGTAAAAATATCTGCATACCCATCGTTGTTAATGTCGGCTATATCGGCGCCCATTGATGAAAAGCTGTTTTGCTTCATGCATTTTTCCATTTCATCTTTAAAGGTGCCGTTACGTTGATTGATGTATAAATAATCACGCTCGTACGAATCGTTGGCTACGTAAATATCAGGATAGCCGTCGTTGTTGATATCTGCCACAGATACGCCAAGGCCAAAACTCATGAGGGTACCATGTATACCGGCTTCTTTATCAACCTGGGTAAAATGGCCATTGTCGTTCCGGTACAGGTGATCGCCACCATCTTTTACAAAGTCTGCTACGGCCCATTCCTTTGCCGGCAGATCGCGCTGGTTAGTATATCCCAGGGTATTAACCGGCATGGGACTGTTATCTATCATAAAACAATCCAGGTCGCCATCGAGGTCGTAATCAAAAAAAGAAACCTGGGTAGTGTAAGCTGAAATAGCCAGTCCGTATTGGTTGGCAGCTTCTGTAAATGTGAGGTTATGATTATTAATATACAATTTGTTTCGCCGGTTGCCGTTTTTCATGTGGCCTGAATTACATACGTACATATCTAACCAGCCATCGTTATTAATATCTACCATTACAGCCCCTGTGCTCCACATGCTATCCTGCCGCATGCCGCTTTTGGCGGTAATATCTTCAAATTTAAAATTGCCTTTATTGAGGTATAGTTTGTTCTCTTCCATGTTGGAGGTAAGCAGTACGTCGGCCAGGCCATCGTTATTAATATCGCCAATGGCCACACCGCCGCCATTATAAAAGTTGCGGAACAAAAAACTATTGTCGTATTCCTGGTCAACTACCTTGTTATTGAAATTGATACCGGAATTTTCAACCAGTTCGAACAAGGTGGCAGACGCTTCTCTTTTATTGTTACAGGAATAACAAACAGTTACTGTGAGCAAACAAACAAGCAATCTTTTTATATACATTCAGCTATTAATATTATGAACAAAGGCCATTATTGACTAATGACCTTTGCGTATACAATAAATTTAAGCATTAAAATTATTCAGCGTAACCTGGATTTTGTTTCAGATTAGGATTAGCTAATAACTCGTCTGGTGCAATGGGGAATAACAGGTTGCGTTGTGGATCGGGATCAGCACTTTTCAGCGTCCATGGTTTCAAAAATACACCAAAGCGGATGAGGTCCTGCCGGCGCCAGCTTTCAAAATACAACTCCCGGCCTCGTTCGGCCAGTAATGTATTTGGATCGTACACATTAGCCGGGTTTACCAGCGTAATTGAGGCCAACGGTGTAGCCCCGCGGGCCGTTCTTAAAGTATTAACCAATGTAAGCGCACCAGCAGCATCGGCAGGTGTTTGCCGTAATCTGGCTTCGGCCATCATCAACACTACATCGGCATAGCGGAACAATTGTAATTGGTTCCTTTGATTACCACCACTGTAGGCATTGTAATCCGGAGGATATTTTACCACCCGGATACCTGCTACTTCCAACCGGCTTTTTTCAATTTCAACCAAATTTACGTCTGGTGTAAACGAAAGGTTATTACCCTGGCGGTCTTTTATGATCTGCCCATTTTCATTTACCTGCTGGCCAATAACCAATCCGGGTTTCAATCCTGACTGGTCCGTAACACCGGGATAGTCTACTCCACCTTTTCTGCTATCTGTTGCACTGAATGTATTGTAAAAATCCGCTACTGTAGTAAAACCATTCCAGCCTGCGCTGCCAAAGCTGTTGTTCTTATCCCAGGAGTTATAGTGCAGCGTCATCATCCAGCGGGCGCGAATGTCGCCACTATTGATCCCATTGTTTTGTGCAGCTCCTGCATTGGGCCATGCCAGAATGGACTCTTTTGAAGCCGTTGCATTGGTTGGGCCAAAATTATCAAAGTAGTTGGGGGTAAGGGTATAACCACCACCTTGTATGGCTGTACCTAAAGCTATTACCTGTTGCATATCGGCATTGGCAAAAGTGGGCGCCTGCCTGTTAATAAAAGCGCCCTTGTTCAGCAACACTTTCATTAAAAGGAAACGGGCAGCATCGGGGTTTGCCCTGTATGGTTTGTTGCTGGTTGGTAACTGTGGAATAATAGCTGTTAAAGTATTTACCAACGTATCCACTGCCTGTGCCGGGGTCATTACCGGCGCAGGATCGAGGCTGTTATATTCAGCTACATTTCTATAAGGTACCTGGCCATACAGGTCGAGTATATAGAATTGTGCCAGTGAACGCAGGAACAATGCTTCCGCCCGTTGAACGGGATCGGGATTGAATGCCAGCACGGTTATGGCTGCACTTTGCAACGCCCCCAACCCATTGTATACGCTTTTAAATTGCGCATGTATC
>CBIMFG010000817.1:0-3382 GCA_966243125.1 uncultured Niastella sp. | reverse complement strand
ACACCCAGGGGTACACCCGGCGGATTGAAGATATGACCCCAGAAATGTTTGTTGGTGCTGAACAGGATCACCACAAAAGAAACCAACCCCAGCATAGCGGTAAAGGAAATGTTACCGGTTACGTTGGCAGTTCCCGGAACCAAACCAATGAGGTTATTAATAAGAATAAAGAAGAAAACAGTGAGCAGCAGCGGCATGTACTTTTCGTAGTTGTGTCCCAAATTGGCTTTGGCAACATCATCACGAACGAAAGTGATAACAGGCTCAACCGCATTTTGAAAACCTTTGGGTGCGCTTGTTTCACCAATGCCTTTCTTATACTTCTTAGCAATGCTGGTCATTAACCATATCAGTAATATTACTGATATCAGCATTTGTGTAGCATTACGTGTAAGAGAAAAGTCGTACACTTTTGCAGTGAGGCTGGGTTTGCCCTCTGCATCCAAAGCATAGATCTTATTCAGTTTATAAACAGGCTTTCCTGTTTCATCTTTTTCTTCTTCCAGCTCTTTATGCTCTTTCATATATTCTTCGGTTAAAAGAACATATCCTTCATGGGCTTCGGTTCCATGATGGAAAGCTGATGACATAAATGCAGTAAAGCCTTTTTCAGGTGAATATAAAATAACCGGTAATGCAAGTGATACCGGATGATTTCCAACAGTTACAAAATGGTATTCGTGACCATCAGAAACGTGTTCGATAATAAGTTTGGCAGGATTTAATTTTTCCTCTTTGGGCTCATTTCCATCTTCAGCTTTTACGAACAAGGGAGACAGTACAACGCTTAGGCTGAAAACCGCTACCAATAAGGATTTGACGCTTCTGACCAGCATACCTGTTTATAAATTTTGCGCAAAGATAAGTATGCGAAAGGCAAAAACGAACTCGTAATGAAAGTATTTATTACCAGACAGCAATAGATGAGTACAAAAGACACAATATATTAATATTAAAATATTTCACATGTCTATTTTTCAGAGTAAAATAAAAGTTCTGAAATATCTCAACAAGAAATATATAATATTATAATTTGTTATAATTGATAACTATTTATTTAAGCTGGAATATGCTTTTCAAACTGCATCTGGTGCAATTTGTAGTAGAAACCCTGGTGAGCTATCAATTCATCGTGGGTACCCATTTCTTTCACCTCGCCTTTGTCTAACACAATGATCTTGCTTGCCTTGCGAATGGTCGATAACCGGTGGGCAATAACAATGGAGGTACGGCCGGCAATCAGCTTATCGATCGCTTTTTGTATAAGCAGCTCACTTTCAGTGTCTACCGAAGAAGTGGCCTCGTCCAATATAAGTATAGAAGGATTGTACAATAAGGCCCTGATAAATGACAACAACTGGCGCTGTCCCAACGAAAGGCTGCCGCCTCTTTCCATTACATTGTAATCGTACCCGCCTGGCAACTGCATTATAAAGTCATGCATATCAATCATTTTCGCGGCTGCAATCACCTGTTCTCTGGTAATGGCGGGGTTACGCAGGGTAATATTATCCAGTACCGAGCCTGAAAACAGGAATACATCCTGCAATACCACCCCTATTTGTTTGCGCAGGGCTTCCAGCTTAAAATCTTCAATTTTTACATCATCTATTTTAATAGCGCCGTGCTGTATGTGATACAATCTGTTCAGTAAACTGATGATGGAAGTTTTACCGCTTCCCGTATGTCCCACTATGGCTACGGTATCGCCCGGTTTTACTTCAAAACTGATGTTTTTCAGCACATACCGGTCGGTAACATAGGCAAACGACACATTTTCAAAAGCGATCTTGCCTTTTACCATGTCAGGCGCAAAGCTGCCTTCGGTTGTGATCACATCTTCGTTATCAAGCACTTTAAATACACGTTCACTGGCCACCATACCCATTTGCAACACGTCGAACTTATCGGCAATTACCCGCAATGGGCGAAACAGTAAGTTCAAACACAGGAAAAAGGAGAACATTTTTCCGATCAGGATGCGACCGGCTTCTTCATCTACCGTATAGATCTTCAGCGCGTGGGTAGCTGCCCACCAAACCATTAAACCGGTTCCCACCGCCAGCACAATTTCAACCACGGGGAAGAACACCGAATAGGCAAAGATGGCGTTGATGTTGGCGTTGCGGTGTTCTTTATTTATTTTTTTAAACTTATTGAACTCTTTGTCTTCGGCTGCAAACGCCTGCACAATGGCCATACCGGTAATATGCTCCTGTACAAAGGCATTGAGGTTAGCCACGGCATTCCGCACCCTGATGAACGATTTATTCACGCTTTCTTTAAAGAAATAAGTGGCTGCTATTAAGATGGGGAACGAGGCCAGACTGATCAAGGTAAGCCGCCAGTCAACAAAAAACATAAAGATCAACACAGCGATGATCGATAACAGGTCGGCAATGATAGGAATTAATCCATCTGAAAATATATCGTTGATGGCCTCAATATCATTAATGGTGCGGGTAGTTAAAGTACCAATGGGCGTGGTATCGAACTGGGAAAGGTTCAAACCCAGAATTTTGCGGTACACATTTACCCGCAGATCTTTTACCACGGTTTGTCCCAACCAGGCAGTGAGGTAAGAAAAATAAAACCGGAAAGCAGTTTCCAGGATCAGCAGCCCTATCTGAATGATGGTGACCCAAATGATCACCTGCTCCATAGACAGTTTTACGGCTGCATTGCCGGTAACGCCTTTGTGAATGTAATCATTAATGGTAACCTGAATGAGCCAGGGACGTATAGGTGATACAACGGCTAACAGAATAGCCATTATTACCGAAAGGATAAATTTTCTTTTATAGGGTTTCGCATACTGAAATACCCGTTTCAGTAAACTTAAATCAAATATGATCTTCCCCTTGCTTTTTTCCGCCATAACGAGTTTGCAAAGATACGGTTTGGAAGGTGAATGGTCAATGATGAGTGGGCTATGGCCTCGTTATATTTAAGATTAATTAACGTTCGGGCTCTTTGTTCTGAGTTCTTTGTTCAGAGTTTCGAGTTCAGGGTTTCCGCGCAACGGTGTGCTTGCAGCCTGCAGCTGTATTCTGCCTCGCAGCGGTGTATTTGCTTTTAGCTTTAGGCTTATGGCTTTAAGCTGTATTATTCTCCCATTGATTTACGGTAAGCTTTAATAAAAATAGCGCCGAGGTTTTTATATGGTGGAATATAATCGTCGAACATTTCCTTGGCATCACCGGTAGTAAATTTCTTTCTCAGTTCACGCCACATACTTATCCAGTCTATATCGTGCCCCACCAATAACCGTTCGTTGATAGCCTGTAAAATAGGCTCATTTACTCTTTTGGTACCCACCTGTTTTGAAGAAACAATGTGCGCATCGGGACAAGCCGTTAATACTTCATTCAGGTTATTATAT
>CBIMFG010000816.1:0-3387 GCA_966243125.1 uncultured Niastella sp. | reverse complement strand
TAAACGGGACATTTATCAACTCTCAGGCAGCTGCTATACAAAAGCGGCTGGAAGAATTACTATGATAAAAAACACCGTTAGAAAAGAATTTTTACAGCGCAGGATGAACCTGCTGCAAGATGAACTACAACAACAAACCGCATTAATAGCTTCCAACTTCAGGAAACTGGAGCTTCCCCCGGTTAATTATTTGTTATCGTATCATCCACTGGTAAGCCGCCATGAGTTCAATGTGTCGGTTTGTGAAGAAATTCTTAAAGAACAGAACCTGATCATGCGGGTAGGTTGGCCAAAAATTCATGTCGACCTGTTGGATATGGAGGCCGTACTGGTGGAGAAGGATGGTCTTTTTATCAAGAACAAGTTTAATATTCTGGAGCCCATTGGCGGCGTTGTTATTCCGCCCCAAAGCATTGATCTCATTTTTGTACCGCTGGTAGCATTTGATGCACGCGGGTACCGGGTTGGCTACGGTAAAGGCTATTACGACCGGTACCTGGCACAGTGCCGGCCTGATTCAATTAAGATCGGTTTCTCATTCTTCGACGCGGTAGAATACATTGAGGACATCGACGAATTTGATGTACCTTTAAATTTTTGCATTACACCGCATCGTATATATGAATTTTAATGCTCCGTTGCTGCGCCCTTTTCGCATATTGTTGTTCCCTTTTTCCCTGGTATATGGCGCAGCGATATGGTTACGTAACCGATTGTATGACAAAAAGATACTTCGGTCAACCGGTTTTAATCTGCCAATCATCTGCATCGGAAATCTGTCAGTAGGCGGCACTGGTAAAAGTCCCATGGTAGAATGGATCGTAAAATACCTGCACACCAATATGGACGTGGCCATTTTGAGCCGTGGGTACAAGCGCCGCACCAAAGGCTATGCACTGGCCGGTGAAAACACCACAGCGCTTGATATTGGCGATGAACCCATGCAGTTTCATCAAAAATTTCCCAACGTAACCGTTGCTGTGGGCGAAGAAAGGATTGTGGCCATTCCACAATTACTGCACGACAGGCCCAATACCAAAGTGATTATACTCGATGATGCTTTTCAACACCGCGCCATTAAAGCGGGCTTGAATATTGTATTAACCAATTACGATAACCTGTTTACCCGCGACTGGGTATTGCCTACCGGCGACCTGCGCGACGAGCGGCGATCGTACAAGCGGGCCGATGTGATGGTGGTTACCAAATGCCCGGCTACTTTATCGGTTGAAGAAAAGCTGGCGTTTAAACAGGAAATAAAGCCGCTGGCGCACCAGCAGTTGTTCTTTACCACCATACAATATGGATTGCCTTACCACATTATCAGCAAAAAAGAAGTATCGCTGAATACAGCTACCGAAGTATTACTGGTAAGCGGCATTGCCAATCCGTTGCCATTGAAAAAATATTTACAGGATGCTACAAAAACCTACTACGAGATATTGTACAGCGACCATCACATATTTCGTATCGACGATTGGAAGGACATCGTAAAACGGTTTGATAACATCCAAACAGAAAACAAAATTATACTTACTACTGAAAAGGATGCCGTTCGCCTCATAAAATTTGGACAAGCCTTGCAAGATTACCCCATATATGTAATACCCATTGAGATCCAATTCCTTTTTAATGAGGGGCATCAGTTTACTGATATTATCAGTAAATTCATTACTGATTTCAGTATCACGAATTAAAATGATTGAATGAGCAGGAAACCAGCAAAGAAGAAAAAGAAAAAAGAGTCTTCCTCGCAGCACACCCTGAAAGGTGTTTTAGATATTACCCGGTCAGGCATCGGGTATGTAATTGTTGATAATCTTCCCAACGATATATTGGTGCGCCCGGCAGACTTTAATACTGCCCTGCACGGCGATACCGTACGTGTACGGGTATTAGGCGGCTCCGCTAAAAAAAGCGGTCGTCAGCAGGGAACGGTGGTTGACGTGTTGCAGCGCAAACAAATGGAATTTTTGGGTAAAATAGAAATAGGCAAAAGCGCCGCTTTCTTTACCGCAGATACCGAAAAGCCCATGCCGGATTTCTTTATTCCCGAAGCGGCATTGAATGGCGCAAAAGACGGCGATCGCGTAATTGTTCGCATTACAGAATGGGAAAAGCAGAAGAAGCCCGTAGGCGCTGTTATTCAGATAATGGAAGCCGGTAACGAAGGCGATATGGCCATGAAGGAGATCCTGATGGAAAACGGGTTCCCTTTATTTTTCCCTGAAGAAGTAATGGAAGAAGCCGCCAGGATCCCCGATACCATTTCACAGGATGAGATCAATGTAAGAAAAGATATACGCGATGTGCTCACCTTTACCATTGATCCGGTTGACGCCAGGGACTTTGATGATGCCTTGAGTATTCGCTTACTCAAAAACGGGATGTATGAAATAGGTGTACACATTGCCGATGTAAGCCATTTTGTTGAAACCGATACCGCGTTGGACAAAGAAGCTTACGATCGCGCTACCTCTGTGTATTTGCCCGATCGTGTAGCGCCTATGCTGCCCGAACGCATCTCAAATGAATTGTGTTCTTTACGTCCGCATGAAGATAAACTCACCTTCTCGGCCATTTTTCAAATTACCGAAGCCGGCGATGTAAATCAATACTGGCTGGGTAAAACGGTGATCCATAGTAACCACCGGTTCACCTATGAAGAAGTGCAGGAGATCATTGAAAAAGGTGAAGGCCTGTACCACGGCGAAATATTTTTATTGAACAAACTCGCCCAGCAGTTTCGCGCCAAACGTTTTAATAAAGGCGCTATTAATTTCTCCTCACAGGAAGTACGCTTTAAGCTCGATGAAACCGGAAAGCCTATTGGCATTATGGTAAAGGAAAGCAAGGAAGCGCACCAGCTGATTGAAGAGTTCATGTTGTTGGCCAACCGGATTGTTGCAGAAAATGTTGGCAAGGTAAAGGTGAATAAAAAAGACCTGCCTTTCCCTTACCGCGTGCACGATACGCCCGATGAACAAAAGCTGGCGCCGTTTGTGGAGTTTGCCAAAAAGTATGGCCATACCTTCGATACCAGTACACCCGAAGGCATTGCTGCATCTTTTAACCAGATGTTACAGGATGTACAGGGTAAACCCGAACAACATGTGCTGGAGCAACTGGGTATCCGTACCATGGCTAAAGCTATCTACACAACAGAGAACATTGGTCACTATGGCTTAGGATTTAAACACTACTGTCATTTTACTTCACCTATACGTCGTTACCCCGATATACTGGTGCACCGCATACTGCACGATGTGTTGAAAGGAGATGTAGAGCCCGAGAAAAAGCTGGAACAGAAATGTAAACACTGCAGTGAAAAAGAACGTTCGGCTATGGAAGCAGAACGCGCGGCTAATAAATACAAGCAGGTTGAGT
>CBIMFG010000815.1:0-3390 GCA_966243125.1 uncultured Niastella sp. | reverse complement strand
GTTATTTTAATGAAAGTGAACCCGCCACTGCCGACATCAGGGTATGCCACTTCAACGAAAACTTTTGGGGCGAACAATTTCTGCAGCTGCCGGAAAACATTAAGATCAAAAACATTCTGGAAAAAGCAAAACGTGGATTACAGATCACCGGTGAAACCCGCGTGGTGGTTGCTGAGTTTCTGGATGTATTGTTACACACTGAAGGACCGCACCGCATTATGCTGCTTACCCAGGCATTAACGGCTATAGCGGAGTGTGCGAACCTGGAACCCTTGTCATCAATGGGTTTTAAACACGAACTGCCCGAAAACGAGAACGAACGCATAAACGCCATCTACGATTTCTCCCTGAGAAACTTTAAACGTCCCATTCAGTTAGATGAAATTGCGTCGGTAGCCAATATTAGTCCCAACTCATTTTGCCGTTATTTCAAATCAAAGACAAGCAAAACCTTTTCGCAATTTCTGATAGAAGTGCGGGTGGGTTATGCCTGCAAGTTGTTGATAGAAAACAAAATGAGCATTAAACAGCTTTGCTTCGAAAGCGGGTTCAATAATTTCACCAGCTTTCATAAATATTTTAAACTCATAACCGGCAAAAGCCCCCTGAGTTACCAGAAAGAATTTATCCCAAAACAATAGTTCATTTATAGCATCACAATGATCAAACACCTTCGACAACTGCTTGTTGTTTCGACTGCTATTGTACTGGCAGCAGGTTTTCAACCCCCAGCTGAAAAATGGCAATCGAAATTTGTTACCCTTACTTCCAAAGGAACTTTACAATAC
Organism: uncultured Niastella sp.; assembly: GCA_966243125.1. Classification (GTDB taxonomy): domain Bacteria; phylum Bacteroidota; class Bacteroidia; order Chitinophagales; family Chitinophagaceae; genus Niastella. Next base: position 2,602 of record CBIMFG010000815.1, on the reverse strand, counting down.
CACCCCGACGAAAAAGGCAATGTCCTGCCCGATTTCAGCCGCGTAGGTTATTACCAGGGCGATCGACCCATACCTGATATTCCAGTGGTAAAAACCATTTCAGCGGGAGAGGAGAACAGCCAGGCCATTATTCAGGAGGCCATTGATGAAGTATCAAAAAGAACACCCGATAACAATGGTTTTCGCGGCGCCATCTTATTGAAGAAAGGCGTATACCAGATCCCTGGCACCATCCACATTGCTGCCAGCGGCATTATTCTGCGCGGCGAAGGCGATGGAGACAACGATACTAAACTAATTGCCACCGGCAATACACAACGATCATTGATCTACATTTCCGGAACCGGCAATATAGAAGAACAACCTGGCAGCCGCGTTGCTATCACCGATACCTATGTGCCTACCGGCGCTACTTCTTTTCAGGTTGAATCGGCCGCCAATTATAAAACCGGCGATACAATTATTCTGTTTCGTCCCGGTACAGAGGCCTGGATAAAAGACCTGAAAATGGATGCCATTGAGGCCAACAAAGACACCAAACAATGGCAGCTTAAAGAATACGACCTGCGTTACGAACGCATTGTTACTAAAGTGCAGGGTAACACCATCACGCTCGATAATCCCGTGGTGATGTCGCTGGAAAAACAATACGGCGGCGGTTTTATTTATAAATACAGTTTCAATGGCCGCTTGTCGAAAGTGGGAATTGAGCAATTGCGTTGCGAATCAACTTACGATAAAGACACCTCTGAAGACCATGGCTGGTCGGCCATTCAATTTAATAGAATTGAAAATGGCTGGGTGCGAAACGTAACATCCCGCTACTTTGGGTACGCCTGTGTTCACCTGAACGAGTTTGCGAAATGGATCACCGTTACCAACAGCCGCTGTTTGGATGCCAAATCGCAAATAACCGGTGGCCGCCGTTATTCCTTCAACAACGACGGGCAACAAAACCTGGTGATGAACTGCCAAACCACCGAAGGCCGTCATGATTATGTTACCGGCGCCCACGTTTGCGGACCAAACGTTTTTTATAACTGCACTGCCAAACAAACCCATGCCGATATAGGCCCACACCACCGCTGGGCTTCCGGAACTTTATACGACAATATTGTAACCGATGGCGAAATAAACATTCAGGACCGCGGTAACTGGGGCACCGGTCATGGCTGGGCAGGTGTTACGCAAATACTATGGAACTGTACTGCCAAACGCGCTGCAGTACAAAGCCCCTGGGCTAACGGAAAAAATTATTGCATTGGCTTGAAAGGCGACAAATACGACGGCAGATTAAAAGGAAGACCTGATGGGGAGTGGGAAGGGCAGCATAAAGACGGTCTTGAACCAGCATCGTTATATCTTACTCAATTAAGAGCACGAAGGAAATAGTTCATAAGTTCCGAGTTCCAGGTTCAGAGTTTCGCAGATAACCTGGAACTCGGAACCTGGAACTCGGAACTAATAACTTTATTAAGACGCAGCACGTATTTTAATAACAAGCTTCTTCACAACTTTATTCCCTCCCGGTGTAATATTCGGCCGATGCGCTTCGCCGGGGAAAAAGATAATAAAGGTGCCGCCGGGTATGTTGTAGAATTTGCCGGGCGCGGTATAATTGGCTACATCTTTTGCTTCGTCGTAAGGTTTGGTGGTAGATGTTACTTCTGCCACAGGCCATTTACCCATTCTTTCTTCACCAACCAACACGCACTGTATATCGATGTACTTACGATGCGATTCCCAATTGGTTTTATCAAAATCCTTGCTGGGATCTTCCGTTACAGAGGCAAATACATTATCGCCATCGATAGGATATTTTCCCTTTGCTATCGTTTGCAGGTTTTGTTCTTTCAAAAAGGCAAACGCTTTATCCCAATAGGTTTTGTTGATGCGGTATTGACGGGCAAATGCTGATACGTTGATGGATTTATGCGGCTTCAGCGGCACGCCATTCAACCATTCTTTTTTCTTGAACCATTTATTCGCACACTTTTTTGTGATCGTTGTATCAGACTGTGCATGTACAATAACAAAAGAAAAGGCAACTAATAAGAAAGACAACAGGAATCCTTTTTTCATATACGCGGGAATTAATAAGTGTAAATATAGGTTGAAAGTTGACAAGTTAACAGGTTGAAAAGTTGACATGGAAGTCCTATTATTTAACTTAAAGACCGCTGGCGCCGGAGCCTGTGAATCTTTTATCAGCCACAGCCCCTTTTACTTGCAATTTTATTATGGTGGCAATTTTATCAGGCGCCTGATCAGGAACTGTAATTATAAATCCACCCTTTGAAGCGGCAGTGGCCAGCTTTTTACCACCGGCTAATAAAGTGGCCGATGTAACCGGTTGGGTTAATCCGGGTACTACCAGTTTTTTATCTGCAGGCCAATTGAACACGCTCAGGTATAATGTGGTATTGCCATTCTGTTCTTTCTTGGTGCAACGCCCCCAGGTCAGCATGGGTAATGGACTTGCTTTTGTACCGTAAACTGCCTCGCCGTTTACTTTCATCCAGTCGCCTACCTGTTTCAGTCGCGCAATGCTTTCATCGGGGAAAGTACCATCAGGTTTGGGACCAATGTTCAATAAATAATT
>CBIMFG010000814.1:0-3390 GCA_966243125.1 uncultured Niastella sp. | reverse complement strand
ATCTGGTAGCGCCTACCAATTACAGCATTATCATTTATGGCGAAAGCGGTAGTGGTAAAGAAGCCATTGCGCAGGAAATACATAAACGCAGCCGTCGTAAATCAATGCCGTTTATTGCCATCGACTGCGGCGCTATGTCGAAAGAACTGGCTGGCAGTGAATTGTTCGGTCATGAAAAAGGGTCCTTTACCGGCGCCCTGAACCAAAAAATTGGTAACCTTGAATTAGCCAATGGCGGTACCGTTTTCCTTGATGAAATTGGTAACCTGTCATACGACATACAGGTGTCTTTATTACGCGTGGTGCAGGAAAGAAAAATGCGGCGTGTAGGCGGTACAAAAGATATCGACCTCGACATTCGTATTATTGTGGCCAGCAATGAAAAGCTGTGGGACATTGCCCGTAAAGGAAAATTCCGCGAAGATCTGTACCATCGCTTTAATGAATTCAGCATTGTGGTGCCGCCGTTGCGCGATCGCAAGGAAGACATTATGGTATTCGCCCGCCACTTTCTGGTGCAAACCAATAAGGAGCTGGAGAAAAATGTAAAAGGCTTCAGTAAAGAAGTAGAAGATATATTCAAAAGCTATATCTGGTACGGTAACCTGCGCGAGTTAAAGAATGTAATTAAGCGGGCCACCCTGCTGGCCGAAGGTACTTTTATAGAAGCACACACGCTGCCTTTTGAGATCAGCAACTTTACCCGTTTACAGTTTGACGAAGCGCCGGCTACAGATACGTCCTATAGTAATAGTATACAAGCAGAACCTAAACAGGCCATTGCAACCCCATCAATTCCTTCACCCATTAGCGAAGCGGAAATACCACGGCCTCATCCGCATCATTCACACAGTGAGCTATCCCTGAAAAATGCAAGCATTGATGCAGAGTATGAGACGATCATTGAAGCATTGAAGAAATCAAACTTTAACAAAAGCAAGGCAGCCAAATTACTGAACATCGACAGAAAAACACTGTACAACAAAATGAAACAGTACCAGGAGTTCAACAACCAATAGCACGGTTAATGACATCCTATTGAGTGAAACATAGTCATATAAGTCCATGCTTTGATGGAACAATTAACAAACCAGGAGATTAACCCTCTGAAGCTTTTGTTTCAATCCAATGGCGATAATGATGGGCTTCCGGATAAGATTACTGATTTTTTTCCGGGTATCGTTTACATCTATGATACAGATAGCCGGAAATTAAAGTACATCAACAGAAAAATAACCGAGTTGCTTGGTTATTCACTGGCCGATGTACTTGCCTGGGGTAACGACCTGATGCGCATTGTGCACAAAGACGACCAGGAAACTGTAAACACGGAGCTGCAGAAATTTATTGCGTTACAGGATAACGAAAGTTACAGTTACAATTCGCGTTTAATGAATAAAGCCGGCACATGGAAGCACTTCCGCACAATGGGAACAGTGCTTAACCGTGACGGCAAGGGAACCGTTGTGTCTATTCTGTTCATTGCGCAGGACATTACCAGTGAGCTGGAAAATCAGTTAAACCTGGAAGAAAAGATCAGGGACCTCGACCGCTCCAACAAAGAACTGGAAGAGTTTGCTTATGTGGCCTCGCACGATATGAATGAACCGTTACGGAAAATCACTACGTTTATTGAACGGCTCGAAAACAAATATAAAACCGAGCTGGGGCCTGATGGAAAGTTATATCTCACCCGTATATCTGCTTCAGTTGATAATATGCGGCACCTGATTGACACCCTGCTCGAGTTCAGCCGCACTGCCCGCAGCAAACAGCCTTTTGTTTCAGTTGACCTGAATGGTATTGTAAAAGACGTGCAAACCGATCTGGAATTAAAGATCGAAGAAACAGCTACCACCGTTCATATTGAAATGTTGCCTTGTATAGAAGCAATACCTTCACAAATGAAACAGTTGTTCGATAACCTGTTAAACAATTCCATCAAATTCAAAAGAGCCGATGTACCACCGGTAATAACCATCCGTTGTTTTAGGTTAACACGCCGGCAGAAAGAACTGTATCATCTTGATAACGGCAGTACCTGGTTCAAAATAAATATTGCCGATAACGGCATTGGGTTTGAACCGGAGTACAACCAACGCATTTTCCAGATCTTTCAACGGTTGCATGGGAAAACAGAATACCCCGGTTCAGGTATTGGGCTGGCCATCTGTAAAAAAATAATAGATCAACACAAAGGACTTATTTACGCAACAGGCGAGCCGGATAATGGCGCTACCTTTACTATAATATTGCCGGAACATCAATAAATTGATCACAACTGATGATAGTATCCAACTTACAGGCCCGTATCCTTATCGTAGATGACGACGAGGATGATTATTTAATTACCAGCGATCTTATACGCAATATTCCCTCTTCAGGCTTTATTTTAAACTGGTGTTATTCCTATAAAGATGCGCTGGAACAAATGAAGAGCCGGGCCAATGATATTTACTTTATCGACTACCGCCTGGGCGCCAAAACCGGTCTTGACCTGTTGAAGGAAGCCATTGCCAGCGGTTGCGAAGAACCCGTGATTTTATTAACCGGTAAGGGCAACCATACGGTTGATATGGAAGCTATGCGGGTAGGCGCCATGGATTACCTCGTTAAAGGCGAATTAAACGAAGAAAAGCTGGAACGCTCCATTCGCTACGCGTTGGAAAGATCGGCGTCTGTAAAAGCTCTCCGCGCCAACGAGCGCAAGTACCGCAACATGTTCGAGCGATCGAAGGACATGGTGTTCACCGCCAACCAGGATGGTTGTTTTAATGATGTGAACAATGCCACTACCGACCTGCTGGGTTATACCCGCGAAGAACTGATGCAGATCAACATCTATGATCTGTTTATTCAAAAGCGGGAAGAAGAAAGGTTCCGGTATTTATTTAACGAACGCACCGAGGTGAACGACCTGGAGGCGGAGATCCGCACCAAACAGGGCGACCATCGCATTTGTATTATTTCAGCTTCGCTGGAAAGGGGCAATGCCAACCAGGGTTATATGCAGGGCATTGTGCATGATATTACCAATCTTAAAAAAGCAGAGAAAGCTACGCTGCAGGTGGAGAAGCTGGCAGCTACCGGCCGCCTGGTGCGCACACTGGCGCATGAAGTTCGCAACCCGCTCAATAATATCAATCTTTCGGTAGAACATTTACGCGATGAGATCACCAATGAAGATAACGGATCAACCTATCTGGAGATCATTCAACGCAACAGCAATCGCATAGGCGCACTTATCACTGAGTTACTCAATTCATCGCGCCCGGCAGAAATGAAAATGGAGAATCATGTACTGCAAAGCATCATGGATGAAAGCATACTGGACGCCATTGACCGCCTTACCCTGCAACGGATAAAGCTGGAGATCAAATATCCCGATGT
>CBIMFG010000813.1:0-3392 GCA_966243125.1 uncultured Niastella sp. | reverse complement strand
GGTTCGCAAACAACGCGGCCCGATCTTATTTTTTCCTGGACGCCGGCCAATGCCTGTACGGGCAAACCTGAAGCTGGCACCTTGGCCAGTACCTTAACCAATGTATGTCTGGCGCAAAACTTTACACTCAGCCTGAGCGGTCAAACCATTGCTTCGGGCATTACTTATAAATGGCAATCATCAACCAACAACACTGTATGGAGCGATATACCCGGCGCTACGATGTCGGTACTCACCACCAGCCAGAGTGGTACGCATTGGTACCGCGCCGTTGTTACCTGTACCAGCGGTGGGTTAATGGATACTTCTACCACCGTGCAGGTGATTTCACCCGCATTGGTGCAGGGTGTATTCACCATCAACAGCGGTGTGCAAACCGGTGGCGCCAATTTTCAGTCGTTTAACGATGCCATCAATTTTATTAAGTGTGGCATCAGTGGGCCGGTTGTATTTAATGTGGCGGCCAATAGCGGACCGTATGCCGAGCAGGTGACCATTCCGGATATCGGCGGTGCCTCCACTACCAACACCATCACTTTTAATGGCAATGGCAGAACGCTGGCCTGGAATACCTCTGATGGCAACAACCGGACGGGTATCATACTCAACGGAGCCAAGCATATCATTATTGATAGTTTGAATGTAGATGTGTCGGCTGGCAGTTTTGGTTGGGGCATTGTGTTGATGAACAAAGCCGACAGCAATATTATCCGAAGATGTACCATCACTACTAATAATGCTGCTACCAGTACCAACTATGCGGGTATTTTAATAAATGGGTCTGCAACCGGTACGGGATTCTCGGGTAACAATGGAAATGGCAACCTCATCAGTGGCAACACGATCAATGGTGGTTACTATGGTATTTATCTGTACGGAAATACTTCGCCTTACAATACCGGCAACACCATTGAGAATAATAAGATCCTGGAAGCATACAACTATTTCATTTACGCGTATGGCAATACCAACCTGCTGATAACAGGGAATGATATCTCGCGGCCATCGCGCTCATCAGTCACTACTACCTACGGCATATATACCACTGCCACACAAAATACACTGGTTGAAAAGAACCGCGTGCACAATCTGTTTGATGGGGCAACGGGTAACGGTTCAACGGTGTATTGTATTTACAATGCCGGCTCCGGCGCTTCGGCTGCACAACCCAACCGTACGGAAAACAACCTGGTGTATAACATCAACAATGGCACCGGTATTATCTATGGTATTTATTCGCCTGGTTATAATAACTGTAATTTTTATCACAATACGGTTGTGCTCGATGATGCAGCAGCTTCATCAGGCACTACCTATGGTTGTCAGGTGTATGGTGGCGAAGTGTATGTGAAGAATAACCTGGTATATATAACCCGGGGTGGCACAGGTACCAAATATTGTATGTACTTCGCCAGTACGGGCGTAACATCTTCTGCTAACAACAACCTGTACCTGAATGCACCCGCAGGTACTAATAACTATGGTTATTACAATGTGGCCTGGGCAACTATGGCCGGCTGGCAGGGCGCGGGTTTCGATCTTAGCAGTGTGTCGGTTGACCCGCAGTTTGTAAATGCGGGCGCAGGTAATTACCGCCCGGCAAATGTATTCCTCGATAATCAGGGTGCACCAGTAGGAGTTACCATTGATATCCTGAATGCGGCGCGCAGTACTACTACACCTGATATTGGCGCCATTGAATTTGCATCAGCGGCCTGTACCACACCACCAGTGCCCGGTGCGGTAACCAGCACGGCCAACCCGGTTTGTGCCGGCGTAAATTTCTCTTTAAGTTTAACCGGTGGTACCGCAGGGGCGGGGCAAACCTATCAATGGCAGTCATCGCCCGACAATGCCACCTGGACCAATATACCCGGCGCTGTAAGTTCTACTTATAGCACCATGCAAACAGCCAGTACCTGGTTCCGCGTAGCGGTTACCTGCGGTACGCAAACGGCGTTCTCCAATCCATTACAGGTGAATACGGCGGCCGTGTCGTATGCTACGTTGCCATTCACCGAAAGCTTTGAAGATCCATGGCTGAATGGTTGCGACATTCGCGACATTCCCAATAATTTCTGGCGCAGCAAACCGGGCACGGGTAATAACTCCTGGCGCCGGTTCGATGATGGCGCGTCTGCTGTATGGACGGGGCCTGCCAGTGGCGCGTATACGCCGCCAGCCACCGATGGCATTTACTCAGCCCGCTTCCACAGCTTCTTTGCTTCCAACGGCTCCATGGGCTCCCTTGATTTTTATGTAAACTGTAATACCGGGGTTCAAACCAAACGGTTACGGTTCGATTATATAAATACCTCCGGAATCGATACTCTGCAGGTATTGCTGAGTACCGATGGCGGGGTCACCTTTACGCATTTGGCCGGTTATGCAGTAAACACCAGCTGGGATAAGAAGATCATCAACTTTGTTTCCAACTCAGCCACTACGGTGATCCGCTTCCGTGCCACTGCCGACTTTGGCGCTACCGACATTGGTATAGATAATTTGTCGATGTTCAACCTGGAAGATTGTGCCGGTACACCGGTGCCTGGTACTACCGTATCGAGCAATACGATGGTGTGCCCCGGTTCGCCATTCACGCTTAGTGTAAACGGACTGCCTTTACAAAACGGGTTGACCTACCAATGGCAGTCATCGCCTGATAACCTGGTATGGACAAACGTTGCCAATGCAACCGGTGAAACGTTGACCACTGCACAAAATGCAGCAACCTATTACCGCATCTTTATCACCTGCGCCAATGGCAACCAAACAGCCGGTTCCGTACCTGTGCTGGTGCCCATGCGGGTGCCGTTGTATACCGGTTTGCCTTATACAGAAAGTTTTGAAAACACCTGGAAGAATGGTTGCGATACCCGTGATGTGCCGAATGATTTCTGGAGTAACGAACCCGCCACCGGTGATGAATCGTGGCGCCGGAACGATGATGGCGCCAGTGCCGGCTGGTTCAGCAACAACGGCGCCTATGCGCCTGCGGCTTCGCAAGGCTCGTTCTCTGCACGCTTCCACAGCTTTGATGCCAGTGACGGCGCGCTGGGTAAATTTGATCTGCACATAAATGCCAGCACCGGCGCACCTAATAAACGATTAACGTTTAGTTACATCAATACCAGCGGCGACGATAGCCTGGTGGTACTTATTTCAACAAACGGCAGCGCCTTTACCAGGTTGGATAGTGTGGGCCTGCGCAGTGCCTGGTCGCAAAAGGTGATCTTCTTTAATTCAACTTCTGCTACTACCATCATCCGTTTTCAGGGTGTTAGTGATTTTGGAAATACTGATATTGGCCTGGATGACATCCTGATAGCTGAATGGCCCGATTGTTCAGGTACGCCCAATGCCGGCACCGCCACTACCACCAGCAGCAGTGT
>CBIMFG010000812.1:0-3393 GCA_966243125.1 uncultured Niastella sp. | reverse complement strand
TCTCAAAAGTTGGTGATAGGTGGTGAAAAGTTCGTGATTGGTGCCTTTAGGCTGGATACTTACCTAAAAAGTTGGCGACCAGAGTGGGGAAGTTGACTTATCCGGCTAATTCTACCTTTCTAAATTTGATTTTTCCGCTGCTTAAAATTTCAAACACGTATATTTCACTGAACTCTCCATTATCCGATTCTCCATCATTGGTTTTATAAACTGTATTAGAGGCCACATTCAAGCTTAACTTATTTCCCTCCACATCATGAATAGCATACATTGAATAGGTAGTAGTGCCTTCTTTAAATTCCTTGGTGTGTACTTCGCTGTTTTTCCACAGCTCTTCCGTTTTAATTTTCAGGATACAAGTAATGAACCGTTTGGTAAAGAGGGAATCGTAGTATTTATCGAAATCTTTTTCTGTAAAAGGTTTTATGGAATCTGATAATGAATTGATCTTGTTATCAACACCCATATAAATCAGGTACCAGATATTGTTATTGTCGCTTATTATCGGAAAGTCAATAAACTGCTTTACTTTTTCTTTATTTCTTTGGTAAACAGCATCCCTGAATGCCCTGAAGCTGTTGATCCATTGGGTGGTGTCCCGAACTGACTGATTGGGTGCGGCAGTGGTGTTTTCCTGCGTGGCAGGAGAGGTTAATGTTTTTTTATTGTCAGATGTTCCGGTTGAATGATTGCCACAGGAAACTTCAAAGCATATTAATACCAGTAAGGGCAGGGTAATGGATCTCATTTTAAATAGTATTGAGTACGATTTTAAAAGCACAAAATACTCATTCTGTTAGTTTAATCAAATTCGCCTGGTTTGCCGGGTATAAATATTGCGATACATACACAAACAGAACAGAATGAAATGGGTTACCACAATAAAAATCACCATTCTACTTATCATCATCGCATATAGCCGGGCGGGGTACTCACAAACAGCGGATGCGCAAAGCCAGTTTTACGCAGCCAATGTAAAAAAGGTTGATTCAATCATAAAAGTAGTAAGAGTATTTTGTGATTCCATTAAACCGGTTGAAGTAAGCAAAAGGAATATCAAATTCGATCAAAAAAATATCCTTACTGTAAATAAACTGTTCAACACTGTTACATCCGATAAAGCATTTGCACAGGATGCAAAAAAGAATGATCTGCTTTTAACCAGTTCGTTGAATGCCGGATTGATCGGTTTCAGGGAATATAAGGTCTACCCGCCCAACGGGTATCTTTCTATTACGATAACACTTTCGGTAATTGATGATACTATCTTCTACAAGAAAATCAGTATTGATAATCCCATAAAAAGAAAATGCGTGCGGGATGATCAGCCCGTTCCTTTTTTTGATTTTATGTATTTAAAAGATAAAATGCTGCCTGCTATTGATTTTCCTATAAAGGGCTGCACTGACTGTGATAGTCTTATTGTTGATACGCTTTACCTGCCTGTACTCAATGACATAGCAAATAAATACCCGGCTTATAAATTTATTCCCAACGCTTCAAACGAACAGGTAAAAGCGCTTATATTTCAACATACCTATTTGCAGGGTAGTACTTACAATAATAAAGTGGCTCCACAAGGATTTATTAATCTCATAAATCTGAAGGAGTACGATATCATCAAAAGTCTGCTGTATTCTCCCAACCAGTTAGTAGCGATAAATGCCTATGAAACCCTGGTATACCTGAAAAACAAAAGCAACCTGGCTATAAGTGCACAGGACGATACCAAAATGAAAGAAATTTTAAGCAGCAATACCACCATCCCCGTTTTTTGCGGCCGCGATTGCAAGCCTACCAATTTCTCCTACAACACTTTGAAGATAAAAGAGAAAGATATAATTGATAAATACCAGTCTGCCCTGGAACAATAAGCCGGCCTCCTCTTTTCAGTTTCCCGCTCATCCCATTTTTCGACCAACAGATTTGGAAATCCGGAAAAAGCCCTTATGTTTGCGTGTACTATTAAACTAGTACACTAAAACGCCAAACATGATACAAGTCCAAAACCTGCATTTTGGGTATCGACGCAAAAAGATCTTTACCGGCCTGAACCTGAAGCTGGAAGCCGGCCACATTTATGGCCTGCTTGGTAAGAACGGTACCGGTAAATCGACCCTGTTGAAAAACATGGCTGGTTTGTTATTTCCGCAAGCAGGTTCATTAAATGTGTTAGGATTCGTCCCCGGCAAGCGCCAACCTGCTTTTTTGCAAGACATATTTATGGTGCCCGAAGAGTTTTACTTGCCTGATATGCCCATTGAGCATTTGATAAAATACAGCGCCCCTTTTTACCCCAAATTCAACGAAGATCATTTCAACCGTTTTATTACCGAGTTCGACATTCCCCGCTCCAACACTATGCAGCAAATGAGTTATGGACAAAAGAAAAAGGTGTTGATCAGTTTTGGACTGGCGTGTAATACTTCGGTGTTATTAATGGATGAACCTACCAACGGCCTCGATATTATGAGTAAAAGCCAGTTTCGTAAAGTAATTGCCGGCTGCCTCGACGAAAACAAGTGTATTGTCATAAGCACGCATCAGGTTAAAGACCTGGAAAGCCTGATTGACAGGGTTACCATTATTGATGAAGGCCGCATTTTGTTCGATCAAACAGTGGATGACATTACGCGCAAGCTGTCGTTTCACGTTTCCTATGACAGCGATGAAATAAAACAGGCTTTGTTTCGCGAACCTTCTTTACGTGGCAGTGCTGTTATTACCCGCAATACGCAGGGCGATGAAAGCAAGCTCGATCTTGAATTACTGTACAAGGCCATTGTGCTAAATGGCAATGCTATTCAATCTGTTTTTAACGCTTAAACTAATGCTATGAATGCTGTTTTTGATCTGAAACGCTGGTCACTCTATTTGGGCAAACGCTGGAACGAAAATAAAAGAAGATACCTGTTATCATTGGCGGCTGTAGGCGGGTTATTGGTTTTATGGTATTCATTTTTAATGATTGTTAACCCCGATAACCCGCTGGGTTTGCGAATGCAGGTAGTTACTTATTATGCAGGCTTGTTTCTTACCGGTTGTTTGTTTGCCAGCACAATGTTTAACGAGCTCTCTGAAGGTCCCAAAGCCATTCATTATTTATTGATACCTGTTTCTGCATTGGAGAAATTACTGACAGCGATTGTTTATGGCGTAGTGCTGTTTTTTATCAGCTATACCATCGTTTTTTATGCGCTTGATTTTATAATGTTAAAGGTAGCGAACGGTGTAATGAACGACTGGTTACAACATCATCATAAAACACCCAAACCACCGCAGGAATTGTTAAATGTATTTATTTCTAAGGAAGGCGGTGATAATTTCTATTTATATTTCCTGCTCATCTTTTTTGGCGTGCAATCAATCTTTTTGTTAGGCTCGGTATATTTT
>CBIMFG010000811.1:0-3399 GCA_966243125.1 uncultured Niastella sp. | reverse complement strand
CCATGCTCCAAATAGCCATTGCCACGCCGTCTACATCGCCTTTCTCTATAAGGTTTTTATCCATGCACTCCTGAATGGTTTCTTTCAGTTTTCCCAGTGCCTGATCGCCGCTTTTCCATTCACATTTTTCATCGAGTATTTCCAGCGCTTCCATGGGAGCCTTTAAAATGAACATCAGTTCATAATAAGCGGGGTTTTCGAGGCCAAATTTTAAATAGTACTCGACCATTTTGGCCAGACGAATGACCGGATTTTTTATTGTCCACAGGTCGGTATTATATTCAGCCATTTTCTGAAACCCCATTTCGTGCAGGTTGAACAGGATCTCATTTTTGTCTTTAAAATACAGGTAAACCGTTGTAGGACTGTATTCTATAAGGTCGGCAATTTTACGGATAGACACATTTTCGAACCCCTGCTCCATGAATAATTTCATGCTGGCTTCCAGGATCATTTTCCTGATCTCCTGCTTTTGCTTCTCTTTTCTTTCCGTTATGCCCATAATCCTATAATTAACGACACAAATATACTTAACACTGTTAAGTTTCCAAACAATAGCCCTATTATTTCTAAAAATTGTCCAGTTCAACCCGCCGGGGATGTTTGGGGAAAAGGAGGTCAGAAGTCAAAAGGCCAGAGAAGTCATACTGTAGGTGCTTTTAAAAAAGTCTGTAGTATCTCTGATCTTAAGGTTATAGTAAGGTATTCTTAGGGTTCTAATAAGCATATCTTAGGGTTTAAACCTTAGGATAACCCTAGGATGACCTTAAGAAGACCCTGGGATGACCTTAAGAAGACCCTGGGATGACCTTACAATGAGGCCTTGATGTGACATGGAATTAAAAAGGAAGAAGGAGAAATAGCGTAATGAAAAAGGGCAGGCATGCAGCATCACGAATATTGAATATCCAATGTTGAATGTTGAAGAGAAGGCCGGGAGGCGGTATATGCTTACAGCTTAAGGCTTGCGGCTGTATTCAGCCGAATAGCGCTCAGAACGTACAAGTGAGTGACACAACAGCAGCTGATGGCAGAACCTGAGGCTGCTATCAAAAATACCACCTTTCTGTTAAGTTTTCATTACCCTGTTTTAATCACCTAATTATCAGATATTCAAACAATTATCACATTCTCAAATTAGCATATTAGCACATTCTGCTTTTCCTTACATTTGCCACATATCATGGATAAATTCATTGTTTCAGCCCGGAAATATCGTCCGCAAACCTTTGATACGGTTGTAGGACAAGCCCATATTACCACCACCCTGCAAAATGCGATCAAGAACCATCATCTGGCGCATGCCTTTTTGTTTTGCGGTCCGCGTGGGGTGGGTAAAACAACCTGTGCCCGTATTCTGGCTAAAACCATCAATTGTGATAAGCCTTCTGCAGATGGGGAAGCTTGTAATGAGTGCCCATCGTGCAACTCCTTTAATGAAGGCACTTCGCTGAATGTTTTTGAACTGGATGCTGCCAGTAATAACTCGGTAGAAGACATTCGCTCCCTGGTAGAAAAAGTAAGATTTGCGCCCGAACCTGGTAAACATAAAGTATACGTAATTGACGAGGTACACATGCTTAGCTCCTCGGCTTTTAACGCTTTTTTGAAAACGCTGGAAGAACCACCTTCCTACGCCATCTTTATTTTGGCCACTACGGAAAAGCATAAAATTTTACCTACCATCCTTAGCCGATGCCAGATCTTCGATTTTAAACGCATTACCAACAACGATACGGTTGAACACCTGGAAAGCATTTGTAAAAAAGAGGAGATCAATGCTGAGAAGCCAGCCCTACAAATAATTGCCCGCAAAAGCGAAGGCTGTATGCGCGATGCCCTTAGTATTCTTGATAAAATTGTAAGTTTTACCAGCGGTACTGTTACTTACCAAAATACCCTGGAACACCTGAACATATTGGATGCAGACTACTATTTTAAACTAATAGACTGTATGCAGAACCAGGACCTGGCCGGAGCCATGTTATTATATGATGACATTGACCGCAAGGGTTTTGAAGGCGACATGGTACTGAACGGATTTTCGGAATTTATTCGCAACCTGCTGGTGTGTAAAGACGAAAAAGTAGCCGGTTTGCTGCAGGTGGTGGAAAGCTTTAAGGATAAATATGTGTCAATTGGACAAAAAACGCCGGTATCGTACCTTATAAGCGCCCTGAATATTTTGAACGAAGCTGAAATAAACTTCAAGGGCGCCCGTAACAAACGACTGCACACCGAACTGGCCATTATAAAGCTCACCTACCTGCAACAGGCGCTTGAACTGGCAGCCGGCGGGGACGGCGTTGTTAAAAAAAAAGTAGCTGAGGGAGCCCACTCCGTAGGTTTTCGTAAGCTGGGTATTGTAGAACAGAAGCCCTCCGCCGCTAAAGCTTTGGCGGGCGAAACAGCCACCGTACCACCAAAAGCGGAAATTCCCGCTAAAAAGGTAGAACCTACAATTTACAAGCAACCTACTGATGAAGCCAGACTAATAATAGAAGAACCTTCGGTTGGGTATTTGAGTCCGGATGAGGAAGAATTGAATTATATTAATTCTATGCATTCCAGCAATGGAGATGCAACTCAACCACGTACTATCCCCTCCCCCGGGGGGGGCAAGGGTGGGGCCGCAATGCCCAAATTGGGTACATTGGAAAGCATCAGGCAGAAATTTGCCAATAAAACGGCAGGTTCAAGCAACCCCGTTATTCCTCTTACACTTGAGCAATTGCAACAGCACTGGGCCAATTTCTCCCAAAAATTAAAAGATAACAAGAACCCGGCAGCCCAATCGTTTGATATGGCACGGCTGGTGATTACCAGTGGTAATTCCTTTGAAATTGTTACCAACAACAACCTGGAGCAGAAGTTTATTGAGGGCGAGCGCCGCGAACTATCTGACTACATACAGCAGTGCTTTAACAACCGCACGCTGATGTTCACTATTGCGGTTACTGAAAACCCGGTTGCCTTTGAGCCTACGGAAAAGCCGCTTTCGACCAAAGAACAGTATATTAAAATTATAGAACAATACCCACTGGTAAATGAACTGCGGAGCAAGCTGAAATTAGGGTTTGATTAGTACCCGGTTTCCGGGCGCCAGTAGCCGGGAAAACAGCCGTGGTATTGGATTCAGCCAATTGGCAAAAAATGGCATTCCAACATTTAAACCAGGTGAAAACAGCAGACAACTTACAAATACAGGCAAACCGGCAACAGGTAACTGGCAACCGGTAACCTTTAGAGTTTTCCAATTGAGCATTTTACTGTAATTTCGAGCACTCAAATCGAAAAAATCAGAATATCAAATAAGAATTTATGGCTGAAGTGATCTTAATGCCCCGCCTGAGCGATACCATGACCGAAGGCGTGATAGCGGCCTGGCATAAAAAGGTA
>CBIMFG010000810.1:0-3399 GCA_966243125.1 uncultured Niastella sp. | reverse complement strand
TAAGGCATCGATGGCCGCGTGGGTATGTATGAGGGCGCCCCGGCTTGTATTAATAAGCATAACACCCGGCTTCATTAAATGGATGGTATCGGCATTAATAAGATGCCTTGTTTGTTCAGTGAGCGGGCAATGCAGGGAAATGATATCACATTGCGGCAGCAGCCTAACCAATGGCAGGTATTCAACACCTTTAGCTTCCAGTTCTCTGTTGGCAATCAGGTCAAAGGCCAGTACGCGGCAGCCGAAACCCTTCATAATTTCACAAAACACTTCCCCTATTTTACCAGTGCCAATTACCCCAACGGTTTTACCATACAGGTCAAAGCCAATCAATTTATCCAGGGAGAAATTACCTTCCCGTACCCGGTTGTAGGCCTTATGCGTTTTGCGGTTTAAGGTAAGCAGCAGGGCTACTGCATGTTCAGCCACGGCATGGGGCGAATAGGCCGGTACCCGCACTACTTTAATATTATGTTTTTGGGCGGCGGTCAGCGCAACATTGTTGTACCCGGAGCAACGCATAGCAATTAATATAATACCAGCATTGGCCAGCAGCTCAATTACATTTGCATTCAATTCGTCATTTACAAAGGCGCAAACAGCGGTGCAGCCATCGGCCAGCGCTGCTGTTTTTTCATTCAGGGGCGCTTCAAAAAACACGAGTTCATGCTGGGTAATGAACCGGTTGAAATAGGTTTTATCGTATGATTGGGTGGAAAAGAAGGCAATTGTCATGGTAACAAATGTAGCGGAAAGTAGAGGTTGGTGGTTAGGTAAATTAGCTTTGAAATACCCGTTCCGGGTTCCAGGTTTCAAGTTCCAGGTTGCAGGGGCGACCGTCAGGTAAGGCATTGAGCGAAGTCGGAATGCCAGTTCCGGGTTCCAGGTTCCAAGGTTCAGGTTCCTTGTGCGGGCTGGCTCGCGTTTTCTTCTCTGGACTTCTCCATATTGCGGCCTACATTTTTTTCTGCAATGATGAACCCGATGTACAAACCAATGGAAAGTGTTCCAACACAAAGGAAGATGACAAACAATGTAAAGGCGTGGTAAAAATCATTGCTGTGAGGAGGTGCCTTGCGCAGGTCTTCAAAATACCGGAAGGTTAAGCCAATGAAGAATAAGCCAAGGGCTAAAAATGGAGCTTTTTCCAGCGTAAGTAACTTGCTTTTCATAAGTATTAAATAAAATGTTATAGCCTCCCATTCAGGTTATTAAATTCATTTTATCTAATAGCTAGCAATTTATGCAGCCAATTAATTAGAATGGGTAATTAAATGTGGCTTGCCCAACATAAAAGCTAATTAAAACTACCTAACATTCATTAGCTGACAAAAATATTTTATACGTTTTATTTCACCTGACAAACTTCCGCCAAATCTTATCTTTGCCGTCCTTCCGCTCATTGGGGGCGGAATACCTTAAAAATCTATTGGATATGTTCAACAAACGGGTAAAAGTAAAAGATCTGCTGGCCAGTGAGCCTGCTGGTCAGGAAGTAACAGTAATGGGTTGGGTACGTACTTTTCGTAACAACCAGTTTATAGCGCTGAACGATGGCAGCACTAATAACAATCTGCAGATAGTAGTTGAACTTGGGATGCTCGATGAAAATACCCTTAAACGCATTACCACAGGCGCCTCGCTGAAAGTAACTGGTAAAGCTGTACCTTCTTTGGGTAAGGGCCAGAAAATGGATATTAATGCAACGTCATTAGAGATACTGGGCGATAGCGATGCGGAGAAATACCCTTTGCAACCCAAAAAACATAGCCTGGAGTTTTTACGCGAAATTGCCCACCTCCGCTTTCGTACCAACACGTTTGGTTCGGTATTCAGGGTGCGTCATGCATTGGCATTTGCGGTTCATAAATTCTTTAATGAAAAAGGATTTGTTTACATGCACACGCCTATTGTTACTGCCAGTGATGCCGAAGGTGCCGGTGAAATGTTTCGCGTTACAACGCTGCCTTTCGATAACCCGCCCCGTAACGAAGATGGTACCATCAATTTTAAAGAAGATTTCTTTGGCCGTAGTACCAACTTAACGGTGAGCGGACAGCTGGAAGGTGAGCTCGCGGCTACCGCCTTTGGCGAGATCTATACCTTTGGACCAACCTTCAGGGCTGAAAACTCCAACACCGCCCGTCACCTGGCTGAGTTCTGGATGATTGAGCCGGAAATGGCGTTTTGTGATATTGAAGATAACCAGAACCTGGCTGAAGAGTTCATTAAATACCTTATTCGCTATGTGATGGAACATAACCGGGAAGACCTGGAGTTTCTGGCACAACGCCTGGCTGAAGAAGAAAAACAACTGCCCCAGGACAAACGTAGCGAAATGGGTCTTATTGAAAAGCTGGAGTTTGTGATCAACAACGATTTCGAGCGCATTACTTATACCGAGGCAATCGACATTTTGCTGCAATCACCTGCGTACAAGAAAAAGAAATTCCAGTACGACGTGAAGTGGGGCATTGATATGCAAAGTGAACATGAGCGCTATTTGGTGGAAAAGCATTTTAAAAAGCCGGTTATTGTTACCGGTTACCCCAAGGATATAAAGGCGTTTTATATGCGCCAGAACGATGATGGTAAAACCGTTGCCGCCATGGATATTCTGGCGCCTGGTATTGGGGAAATAGTAGGTGGTTCACAAAGAGAAGAACGCCTGGATAAACTCACCGAACGTATGAAGGAAATGCACATTCCTGCTGAAGAGTTGTGGTGGTACCTCGATACCCGACGTTTTGGCTCTATACCACACGCCGGTTTTGGATTGGGCTTTGAACGTATGGTATTGTTTGTAACCGGCATGACAAACATTCGCGATGTGATTGCTTTTCCAAGAACACCCAAGAACGCGGAATTCTAAACATCCTTGGTCCCATTATAAATGAAACGGTCCCCCCGGCATAGCTGAGGGGGCCGTTTTTCTTGTGATGATTATTCATGAATTGAAACAATCGGTATATGTGCATGGGTTATTAGCGCTGAGCTTTGACTCTTATGAAACAGACTGTCGATAAACCGGTGTTTTTTAGGAATCACCATTACCAGGTCAAGGTTATTATTTTCGGCAAAACTGGTAATGGTATCCACCACATTTTTACCGGTTAGCTGAACATAACTAGGCCGTACATCTTCCAGCATTGAATCAAGGTAAACGGTATCCATCATAGGCTCTTCCGCTTCGGCATTCGTTTTATCCTGCACATTCAATACATACAGATCGGCGCCGAATTCTTTTACCAGGTTTTTAATATATTCTACCGGGGTTGACTGTACTACATTTTCAAAATCACAGGCCAGGCCTATTCTTCTAATGCCATTGTAGGTAGTACCGGGTGGAATTACAATAACCGGGCATTTTAAATGTTTAATGGCGCTTTGGGTAGTGCT
>CBIMFG010000809.1:0-3404 GCA_966243125.1 uncultured Niastella sp. | reverse complement strand
TCACCTTTTGTCCCCAAATGGGCAGCAGGTAGGGATAAGTTACCTTTTTCAGGCTGTCGGCCAATGCTATATTCTTTTCCTTTTGCCCTACTACTTTGTCGGTAGTATACTGGGCAATGGTTTCCCTGCGCAGCAGCAGCAATAATACAATCAATAAAAAACAGGTAATACGCATGACTACTAATTTACCACGCGTTTGTGCAACAATAAATAATGTAACCGTTCAGTTTAACCGTAAAACGCTGTAAGCCACAAGCTGCAAGCAATAAGCCACAAGCTGCAAGCCACAAGCTGCAAGCTATAAGCAATACACCGCTGCGCGGCAACGAAGGCATTCTGGCCGCGCAACGGGTAACCGGCGACTGGTAACCGGTAACCGGCAACCGGCGACCGGCAACCGGCAAACCGGTAACGGTTTAAAAAATATAAGACACACCGAACACAGTACCGATATCGAATTTGCGGCTTTCTTCCGAAGGTGGCTGGCTATCGTAGTTAGAGTAAAAAGAAATGGTAAGGTTAAGGTCTTTAATGATCTTGTAACTGAGCGTAGTAGTGGCGTCGTTACGAATGCGGTCTTTTTGGGAAAGACCGTAATAGAAAGCTTCAGCAACGGTAAGCGTTATTTCCGGTTTGGTAAAACGGAAAAAATTAAACTCCAGTTGCCCGAACAATTCATATAAGGTGCCCGTGCGCGTATTTTCCGTATTCTTTTCCTGGTTGGCCACCACGCCTAATCTTGTCCACGCATAGATGTTTTTGTTAGTAATGAATTTATTGCCACCACCTATGCCCTCCTGAAACCGCCTGAGTAAACCCAGTTCCAGATTTCGCTGGTATTTCAAGAGTAAAGTGCCAAACCAGGTGGTGTTGAAATAGTAATTGTACTTTATGGTTATATCTTCCCGGTCGCGGCTGAAGCTGGAATCGGTAAGCGTATAAATACCGGAAACAGACAACGTGAGCTCCACGTTCTTTGTGTTATAATTTATTTTACTATCATAATTTATTCTGCCTATTCCGCTGCTGCGGGTGAAATCTAAACCGGCAGAGGCCTGTCCGGAGAAACGTTGAAAAAAGGAGTTCTTAACCGGGTACAGTACAGAGATGTTTTCAATGGCATGGGTGGTGGTGTCAATTTCTGACATAAACATAGCATATCCATTACTGTCACTGGTAGTTATTTTTCCGAAGTAAATTACCCCCACCGTACTTTCAACCCGGTATAACCGGTACCGGGCCGCCATGGTGCGTAATTTTTTTAATTGTACCGTAATGTCATTGGCGTCATCGGGGTCAAAGGTCATTACGCCCAGTTTTACTTTTTTTATTTTTCCAATAACCGTGGAGCCGTTCTTAAAATAAATGGTATCCCTGGGTTGTTGTGCAGCAAGCCGTATGGCAGCCAGTACCAGCCAAAACAACAGAACGCATCTCATATACACGCAATGTGATCAATGAATGTAATCAATAAAAACAGCAGGTGTTCATTTTACGGTTAAACACGTGCGAAATTTAAATTCATCTTTAAAACCGTATAACTTTAATGGGCTAAAGCACGTGCTGGTTCACCCTTCTTCTTCCGATACCATGCTGGAAATATTAAACTCCGTCCCCGGCCTGGGAAACGGAACACAACCCTTACTATTTAAAACAATTGTTTATGAAGCATTTCTTGTTATTGGTACCGGTTTTACTTTTTTCTACGTTGTTGTGCAGGGCGCAGCAGGCAGATAAGCGGGATACCACCAGAATGAAAGCGCTGGAAATATATGGGTTTGTAATGACCGATGTTGGATACAATTTCGATCAGATAAATCCCAACTGGTTCGATGCCTTGCGCATCACCAAACTACCTTCTTACAAAGACCAGTTTGCGCCTGATGGCAAAGTATTTTTTGGCATTCGCCAAAGCCGCTTTGGCGTGAAAGGCTATACCTCTACACCTATTGGTGAATTGAAAACCACCTTCGAGTTCGATCTGTTTGGAACGGGGGTTGATGAAGGACAAACCACCATGCGGTTACGTCACATTTTTGCTGAGTTGGGGCCTATTGCCATCGGGCAAACCAATTCACCGTTTATGGATGGCGATGTTTGGCCAAACACAATCGAATACTGGGGCCCATCGGGGATGGTGTTCTTCCGGAACATTCAATTGCGTTATGCCATCATGCAAGGCAAGAATGAACTGTTTGTTGCCCTGGAACGACCCGGGGCCAGTGCCGACCAGGGTTCGTATGATGACCGGTTTGAGCTGGATAGTGTGCGCGGCCGCCTGAAGCTGCCCGATTTTTCGGCCCACTATAAAAGAAGCGGCGACTGGGGCCACATTCAAATTGCCGGTATGCTGCGGGATCTGCGATGGGAAGACATACACACAACAGGCGGTTACGATGTTAGCGGCAATGTAGTTGGGTGGGGCGGTCACTTTAGCACCGTGCTTAATTTGGGCTCCAGGGATGTGTTCAGAGGTTCTTTTGTATATGGCCATGGCATTCAGAACTACATGCAGGATGCACCGGTTGATGTGGGCGTGGTGGCAAAACCTGGTAATGTTACTGAACCCTTTACAGGCGAAGCATTGCCTATAATGGGCATACATGCCTTTCTTGACCATCACTGGAATTCAAAATTAAGCACCTCGCTGGGGTACTCCAGCGTGCATATTGAAAATACGGATGCTGCAGCCCCCAACGCCTATAAAATGGGGCAATATGCCATTGTGAACTTTGTATCGGTTCCCTTCCCCAATGCCCTGGCGGCTATTGAATTTCAATGGGGCCGGCGTACCAATTTCACTGATGGCTTTCACTCCGATATTTTCAAGATCCACTTAGGGTTCAAATATAATTTCTCCCAGATCTTTTACAGAAACAGGGATAATCAGCAATAAAAAACAATTATGAAACAGAGATGTTTTTGGAAACAAACAGCAATGGCTGTGGTGTTTGCTGTATTATGCAGTACTATCAGTGTAGGTCAAATGAACCTGGCGCCGGCAGATATCGAAAAGGCTTTAGACGAAGCGTATAATAAATTCAAAGACCTGAAAGAAGGCAAAAATGCCGATTATATAAAAGAGCTGGCGAATGTTGACCCGAACATATATGGTATTGCCCTGGTAACTGTTGATGGAAAAGTATATACCAAAGGCGATATTACCTCCATGGTATCTATTCAAAGCGTATCAAAGGTATTTACCATGGCAAAGGTGCTGGAAGAACAGGGCGCCCAGGTGGTGCAGGACAAGATTGGTGTGGATGCTACCGGTATGCGGTTCAATTCGATCGTTGCTGTGGAGCGGCAGAAAGGAAAAGAGATCAAGCCCCTGGTGAACCCCGGCGCCATTGCTGCTTCGGGGATGATCGCCGGCGCCGATTCTGCTGCCAAATGGAAACATA
>CBIMFG010000808.1:0-3404 GCA_966243125.1 uncultured Niastella sp. | reverse complement strand
TTATCAAGCTCATCACCACTTTTGAAAGCTATAGATACGTTGTGGCCGTTTCGTTTTACCGGTTTGTGTTGAAAGGAATGGTTCCTGACAGTTACCGGCTTTTTGTATACCGGTTGTATGGCGGGCCTGAACTGGGCGTAATCACCGATCTTGAAGAAGTCAACCGCCTGCCGCAATTGTTCAGCCTGTACCATCAACTCTTCAGAACTGGCAGCTACTTCTTCCGATACCGCGGCATTTTGTTGTATTACATGATTCAATTCCTGCAGGGCGGTGTTTATTTGTTCGGCATTCACCGTTTGTTCTTTACCCGAGGTGCTGATGTCCTTTACCAGTACAGATGTTTTTTCAATATCCGGCGCCACCTCTTCTAATAACTTACCCGAACGGCCGGCAATATCAATGCCTGATGAAGAGAGCTGGTTTATTTCATTGGCAGCTGCCTGACTACGTTCGGCCAGCTTTTTTACTTCAGAGGCTACAACTGCAAACCCTTTTCCCTGTTCACCGGCACGGGCAGCTTCAATAGCGGCGTTTAACGCCAGCAAATTAGTTTGGCGGGCTATTTCGCCAATAATGGTGATCTTACTGGTGATCTCTTTCATCGACATTGCGGTGCTCTTTACGGCTTTGTTACTTTCCATAATATCGATGGCCGCTTTAGCTGCTATTTTTTCTGTAGTAAAGGCATGGCTGTTGTTGTGCTGAATGTTGCCAGCCATTTCTTCCATGGAGGAAGCCACCTCTTCCGCTGATGCGGCCTGCTCAGTTGCGCCGCTGCTCATCATTTGCGAGGCCGCGCTTAACTGCTGACTGGCCGATGAAATAGTATCGGCGCCGGAAACAATGCCATTCACAATATCCCGCAAACGCAGCACCATGCTTTGTAATGCGGTTTCCAGTTCACCTTCCGGCTTTTTACTTACATCAACGGTCAAATCACCTTCCGATACTTTTTTTGCAATGGCTACACTCTCCTGCAATTTCCCGGTTGTTACATTTATTTGTTCGAGCAGTTTACCTATTTCATCTTTTCTGTAATTGGCAATTTGATTTGAGAAATCGCCCGCAGCCAGTTTTTGCATAGCGGTGTTTGCTTTTCTTAAAGAACGCGAAATGGTTGAAACGATCATATACAGCATACTCATCATTACTATAACAATAAGTACAAAAGCGATCAGCATATCCCGCTGGCCTTTTGCATACAGCTTATTGGTATTCGCTTCAATGGTGGTCAGTTCTTCGCTGTTACTTTTTATCAATCGGTTCAGGCTGGCAGTAGCGGCTTCCAGCGAAGCGGTTGATTCGTTTATAATAACGTTGTATGCTTCTGCATCGGTTTGGGGCGTATTTAATTCAGCGGCCAGGTGTTTTACCTGCTTGTAATCTGCCAGGTACACTTCCCATTTTTGCAAAAAGACCTCAAACTCCCGGCTCTCATCCGCATCCATCACCGTTTTTATTTTACTGATGTTTTGGTCTATGGCAAGCAAAATGTTATCTCCTTTTTCCCGCAGCATTTTTAGTTTATCCTTTTCCTGAACCAGGTACATCTCTTTTTCGGTGTTGGCCAACACCTGTACATCAGCGGCCAGTTTGCCCGACAGCTCTATACACCTGGCGTGGGAAGTAACCCCGCTTTTAACCCATTCATTCAGTTGTGAAGTGTTTTTATTTCCGAAATAAAAAATGGTACCGGATAATAATAACATAACAGCACTGGAGATGTACAGCCGTTGTTTTATACTAAGGGGTTTCATGTTCAGGGTATAAAGGATTTAATAAGATAGCATTTTATTAACTGGCTGTAGCCAGCATGGTCAGTTCTTCCGCTGCAAAAACTTTATCAGGATCAAGGATCATGGCAAAATTATCACCGGTGCTGCCCATGCCCAATACCAGCTCGCTGTTACAAAAAGCGCCAATACCGGTTGAGGGCTGAATATCGGCTTCCCGTATTTCAATAACCTCGCGTACTGAATCAACCAGCACCCCCACCAGCAACGGATCTTTACCGGCGCCAATACCAATTACAACAATGCAGGTATCGATGGTAAATGGCGCATCGGCCATTCCAAACTTATTTCGAGCGTCAATAACAGGTAGTATATTGCCCCGTAAGTTGATGACACCGCGCATAAAAGAAGGCGACATAGGCACTTTCACTATAGGCTTTATTTCCAGGATCTCCAGCACCTTGGTTACATTTACGGCAAACAATGCTGCATCCAGCGTAAATGTTAAATACGAGTCAGCCTGTTGTACGCTATTCATATGGCTTTGCTTTTATTATTGAGGGACTGGGTTATTACTTTATTGGTATCTAACACCAGGGCAATGTTGCCATCGCCCAAAATGGTAGCGCCTGAAACAATGTCGAGGTGATTAAAATACCGGCCCAGTGGTTTTAATACCGCCTGAAATTTGCCGGCAATAATATCAACCAGCAACCCGATCTTTTTCTCGCCATAATGTACGATCACTATTTCGTGGCTTTTCCGGTTTGCTTCAAACCCTTCCAGCTCCTGTTGTAAATTAATGTAAGGAATAGCTTCCTCCTCTATTACCATTAGCCGGGCAAACCCATTCATGAGTTGTACCGACGATACTTCATGACAAATGTCTACGGCCGATAAAGGGATCACATAATCGGCTCCATTCACTTTCACCAGCAAGCCATCTATTATTGACAACGTAATGGGCAGTTGAATAATAACGGTGGTGCCCTCCTGTTCGGTACTCTGTATTGACACCTGGCCTTTTATATCGGCAATGCGGCGTTTCACCACATCCATACCTACTCCACGGCCACTGGTTTCGGTTATTTGATCTGCCGTTGAAAACCCGGGCACAAAAACCAGTTGTTGTAATTCTTTATCGCTTACTACATGGCTTTCATTGATCAATCCATTTTTAATGGCCGTGTTTCTGATCTTTTCCAAATTCATACCCTTGCCATCGTCCTGTATTTCCAGGTACACATGCGCACCGGCGCAATACGCTTTCAACACAATGCGGCCATGCCGGGATTTACCCTTTTGTTCACGCACTGCAGGTTCTTCAATGCCATGATCAATGCTGTTGCGTAATAAATGCATCAGAGGGTCCTGTAATCCCTCCATTATATTTTTATCAAGTTCGGTTTCTGTTCCTTCCGTTATAAAATCAATTTCTTTATGTAGTTCAGCAGCCAGATCGCGCACCATGCGGTGAAAAGGCGTAACCATATTTTCAACCGGTACCATACACATGCTGAATGCATTGTCGCGAATGCAGGTAGAAATTTTTTCCAGGCTTTCCGCTGCAGCCACCAGGTCGGGCTGCGGATGTTCGCTGGTAAGCACAGTTAATTTTGCCTGTAGGGTTATCAGCTCTGTTACCAGGCTCATCATAGTATCCAACCG
>CBIMFG010000807.1:0-3406 GCA_966243125.1 uncultured Niastella sp. | reverse complement strand
GGGCGTTCAAACACGCGCCCCTTTTATTGATTTCATTTATGGCGCCAACACGTCTTATTCGTTCAATGTAACCAGCTATATAAACTCATTACTGAACACCCCGGGCTCACAGGATAATGGCCTGTTCATTATTCAGGATAACCCACAAACAGCCAAGGAGATCAACCGCGGTGTTATGGGCAGCAGACAAAACACCCAATACGAAACCCAACTGATCTTAAACATTCTGACAATCGACTAATCGCTATATAATGAGAAAGATATTTATACTAACCGGGCTTTTTGTGGCGTTGATGGGCGCCCTGCGTGCACAAAACCTGAGCTCACCTTATTCAGCATACGGCATCGGTGAAATTCAGGACCAGGACCCCGATCGCAGCAGTGGTATGGGTTACACCTCTACCGCCCTTATGAGCACCCCCGGTTTTCTGCTTAATAAAAACCCCGCCTCGTTAATTGGCCTCGAAAGAAGTTTGGCCCAGGTTGACCTGGCGCTGATTGGCAAAACCGTTACCTTCAAAGGCGATGCCATCAGCACCGACAACAACAAAGCCAAAGACCTGATTATTAAACGCATTTCTATTTCCGCCAAAATAAACAACCACTGGGCCAGCAGCATTGGCTTCAAACCTTATACGTTTGTGAACTACTCGTTCACCGCGCAAAAAAGCATTGAAGGCAGCAGCGCTACCTACACCGGTTTGTATGATGGCAATGGCGGTTTGCATAATATTTTCTGGAACAATGCCTTTGCCATAGGCAAACACCTGGCGCTGGGCATACGCTCTAATTTCATCTTCGGTTCTATAAACCAGATAGAAACCCTGCAAGGCGCTACCCTTACCACCCCTATTGTATCGCAGGTAACCAATTACTACAGCGGTTTTAGATTTGAAGGCGGCGCCATCTATGGCAATAAGATCAATAAGAACTGGAAGTTTTCCGTAGGTGGAAAAGTAACTACCAAAAACGACCTGGATGTAAGCAAAACGCTCACCGTGCAGGAAGGCAACACCGTGGTTGAATCTGATAAAGACCTGGGTACTGATAAATTCACCCTGCCCTGGCAGTACGATGCGGGCATTGCGCTGGTTAATAAAGGCCGTACCACGTTTACGGTTGACTATAGCCGCGCCAACTGGAACAAACTGAACCCCAGCGGCACTACCTATTCCATGGTTGACCGCGACCGCTATTCAGCGGGTGTGCAGTTCAGCAACCAGGTACAACGGTATGGCCTGGTAGCCGAGAAAAGTTATTTTCAGGCAGGTTTGTTTACCGGTCAGTCTTACTTACAGGTAAAAGGACAGCAAATAAAAGAAATGGGCGCTACCCTGGGTTATGGTGGTTATTTAAGCCGCGGACTGGCTTTTCATTTAGCTGTTGAAGGTGGTACCAGAGGTACGGTTGCTAATAACTTAGTTAAAGAAAATTACTTTCAGTTTACTTTAGCGCTTTCTTATAGAGAAGTGTTGTACAGTAAAGGTAGAAAATACGACTAGTTCTAAGTTCTTTGTTCTAAGTTCTTTGTTCTTAGTTCTTTGTTCTTAGTTCAGCGTTACAAGTTCCAGGTTACAAGTTCCAGGTTCCTGGTTGCCGCGACGGCTTGCAGCTTGCAGCTTGAAGCTTGCAGCTTTTAACTGATACTCAAGTTCTCAATTCACTTCATTATAAGTAAAGGCTCTACAATCCCGTAGAGCCTTTTTTTATTTGGTGCGTTTGTAGAAATACAGTTTTACGGAAGAGGCGAGGGCTTTTTCGCTGAGGGTGTAGTAACCGCTGTCGTTGTTGTCGAATACGATGGCTTCGCCCTGTGGTTCCTGTTGGTAAGGCAACGATACATAGGGTTTGCTTAAAGTTTGTATAATAGATTCACCCGCTGCACGCGTATAATGATAAATAGCCTCATACGTTTTCACCACCAGTTCGCGGCCATTGGGCGCCAACGCCGCACTCACCGCATAGTTATAGGGCAACGTACCTACTTCAGTTACCTCGTTCATTACTTTGGTGCTGTAGGGATACGTTAGTTTGAACAGCTTTGAATGCAGATCGGTTTTGGTGATGATGTAAATGTCTTTTGTATCGGGGTCAACCAAAATGGCTTCTGCATTGTGGCTGCCATCGGGGTAAAAGAAAGCGATCCTGTCTACCTGTTGCACCGTATCGGTGGCGGCTGCCGGTTCTTCCAGGCGGTAGATGGCGTAATCGTCGTACTGCAGCAGGTTATCGCCGGTTTCGGCAATGTACAGATATTGTTTGCCGGCGATGGGCCCGGATGACAGCACTATATCTTCCCAATCGCGGTTCACGGCATTGGCCAGGTGAACCGGTTTTAACACCGTACCATTGTGTTGTAACAGCGTTAGATCGGGCGGGTTGCCACTATCCTGCTCTACCCATAAATACCCCGGGTTGGCCTTACTATCGGCAATGCCCGATGCCTCGTTGAGTGCAGGATCGCTTACCGGCCAGGCCTGCGGCGTACTGGCAAAGCCGATGGAATTATCCGTATCATGATTTTGTTTACAGGCCGTTAGTGCTAACAATACCAGGAGGTAAGCTGTGTTCCGTTTTTTGTTCCCCATAACTATGGAAAGGTATTAAAAATACCCGCAATATGGTGTTACCAAATTTTCTCCCGATTTCATAACCCTAAGTAGCGCCGTTTAGTTATATTGCCGGTACCGCATGGCAATGGCGGTTTATCCAGCAACTACTTCAATTCCGGAAAAGACGCCTTCGTGGTCTCCGGGATCTTTATTCCCTTTACTGAACAGCTATTACAAGGCAATAAACATTTACAGTAAACGAACGATTGGTACATGAACAATGCGATGCCATTATATACCGCACTTGCGCCCGATAACAAATACGAGCTGGTATTTGAACAACAGCTGATGCCCGGCGCCGTAAACGTTGCCTTGCGGCCCCTGCGGTTACCCAATGACTGGCCTTATATCAGTAAATGGCTGCAGCGTGAGCTGGGGCGGCGTGCTACTTCCCTTACACATGCGCCTGAAAAGTATTTGCGTGAAACCCTGGCCATTATGCTGGAATGCGATTTTGCCCAACCCTTTGTAGGACTCATCAACGAACAGCCTGCCTTTTTGGTAGAGCTTTGTGAGGGCGATAAACATGATGATGAAGGTGAAGGCGATTCGCATTTGTTTGAACCCGGCGATCATGCCATGCGGCTGGTGTTATCGCATCCGGTTATGCACACGCGTTACTGGGCTACACATGCCTTGTTCAGCAGCCTGCATTACTTCTTTACCCACCAGCAGGTAAAACGTATTGTATGGCACTTGCATGAGAAAGATAAGTTCTATAATACGCTGGCCCGGCAATCGGGGTTTACTAAATACCCGTCTTTCGACTCCACTCCTTCCCCGGTACAGGTTTA
>CBIMFG010000806.1:0-3407 GCA_966243125.1 uncultured Niastella sp. | reverse complement strand
CTGAATTGTGTAATCGACTTTAAACGCGCCGAGTATGTACAGGAAGGTATGCGCTGGTTCGATCTGTTGCGCTACGACATACCGGTTCAACACAATACGTCCGATGGCCGCACCCTTACACTCAACTCAGGCGACAAAATGCGGTTGTTCCAGTTGCCGGCAACAGTAAAGCTGTCGGGCATGCCGTTGAACCCCAGATAATAATAACGATAAAAAATAAACTGAATTGATATATGTTCAAGCATAAAATATACCTTATTGTACTGGCGCTGGCAGTTTTTGCGTCGTGTAAAAAGGAAGACGACCTGGGCGATGTAAGCCAGATCCCCGGCCTGGGTGGCGATACGTGGGCCGCAACACCCATTGATACCTGGATCAGGGATACCCTTACCATTCCTTTTAATGTGGCCGCTAAATATAAGTGGGATCAGGGTGAGCTGGATTTTAATAAACAACTTACCCCGCCCAAAGAAGAAAAGATCATCCCGGTGTTGAGTTCCATTAAAAAAGTATGGATAGATAATTATGTGAAAGAAGCAGGGAAGACCTTTATGATGAAACTGATCCCTAAATTTTTTGTGTTGGTAGGAAGCGCCAGCTGGAATACAGATGGTACCATTACCCTGGGTACTGCAGAAGGCGGCCGTCAGATAGATCTGTATGTGCTGAATGACTTTAGAATAAAAGGGATGCCGGGATTTGTGCCCAGTGATTCTTTCAATATTATACAAATGTTTCACACCATAGAACATGAATTTGGCCACATCCTGCACCAGACAGTATACTACCCTGTAGACTGGAAGCAGATCTCAGTGGGGGATTATACTTCCAACTGGAACAATGATACCGATTCAATTGCAAACGAAAGAGGCTTTATTTCTGCCTACGCCCAAAGCGCTCCCGATGAAGATTTTGTAGAAACGATCTCGATCATGCTTACATTGGGAAAGGCACAGTATGAAGCTTTGATAAGCGGCATTAAAACTCCGGCGGCAGTAACGAAGTTGCGTCAGAAGGAAGCGATTGTGATCAATTATTTTAAAGACGTGTGGAACATCAACTACGCCAGTTTACAAACCCGTACCCGCAACTCCATTGACCTATTGATAAAGTAGGTACTCACCCAACAAAAAACAGGTATGAACAAGAAATTCTTATATTATTTACTTGCGCTAACGCTGGTGGCTTCCTGTAAGCGCGACGATGATGACCATGTGTTTGATAAATCGGCCGATGAGCGTATTAACGAAACCCTGAAGAACTACCAATCCATTCTCACCGGTTCTCAATATGGCTGGAATGGAAGTTTGCATACCGCAGATGGTACCCTGTACCGGTTTTATTTCAGCTTTACCGATAGCAACCGCGTGCAAATGCTCGGCGATTTCGACAGTACCGCTGGTAGCGTCATCATGGAAAGCAGCTACCGGTTAAAAGCATTGCAGCAACCCAGTCTTATTTTCGATACCTATTCATACCTGCACGTGCTGAGCGATCCCGATGGCCGGGTAAATGGCGGCGAAGATGGCGTAGGGCTGAAGGCTGATTTTGAATTTGCTATTGATTCAGCTTATGCTGATAGCATGAGCTTTACAGGTCGTTTTAATGGCAGCATACTTACCCTTAAAAAAGCTACCCAGTCCGACAAAAACATTTGGACCACCAAACAGGTGGGCAATGGGATAGCTAATTTTAAAAATTACAGCAAGTTCCTGTATTACTGGAAGCGGTTGAATTACCGGGGCGCCGATTACGAGTTGCAGTTTGATTCAACCGTTAAAAAAGTAACCGTATCCTGGGCCAATGGCCAATCAGCTACCACTGAATATTATTTCTGGGCCAATGGCGTATATTTCACTAATCCTATTGTGAATGGTGCGGTAAGCATTCCTGGTTTTAGTATTACCGGTTTTACCGATGGCAATGCCGCCAGCCAGGTAATGAATGTAACCGTAAATGGCGCCGCTGGCACTATTAAAGGAGTTGGGCCAAATGTGCAGCCACTGAATCCCGATGTAAAGAATGCCATCACCCGCTGGCGTAACCAGGCTACTAACAATGGCGCTTACTGGATCTCGTTCAGAGGGTTTCATAAGAACGGAAAGGAAGATGCGTTTAATGTAAACTCGCTTAAGAACGACACCGCAATATTTTATTACTTTTTATACTGGCCCCACACTACTGGTAGCGATGAGTTTATTAACGTTTATCTTGATACGGCGGGTACCCCATTGGGATTGGCTGGCATCAATGGTTCATTTGCCAAACAAACCATCAACAGAAATACAGGGCTTACCAGGGTTACTGAAGATTCAGTATACAGTAAATTGCCCTGGCCCGCAACAGGCCCCGCGGCTGATACGCGTAACCAGCTATTCAGTGGTACCGGCAACTACTATTTTGTACAATCCGGCGCCCTTTCCTACGACATGGTTAGCGTTGATGACCCCTCCGTTTGGATAACGTGGTGGTGGATCTGGTAACACCTATAAAATAGTAAGGCTCCCCGGTAATCGGGAAGCCTTTTTTATTTTAAAAACGGGCTCCCGATCACTAATCAGGAGATCCCGTTGTAGCGAGTCGTTGACTCTGCTGACTGCTTCTTGTGGTCAGGGTTCCAAGTTCCAGGTTTCAAGTTCCAGGTTCCAGGTTTCAAGTTTTTAGTGCTTAGTTCTGTGTTCTTAGTTCCGAGTTCCAAGTTCAGAGTTGCCTCTCCTGGTCAACTCGTCAACTGATTAACTGGTCAACTTGTTAACCTGTCAACCTGTTAACCTGTCAACCTGTCAACCTGTCAACCTGTTAACTCGTCAACTGATCAACTGGTCAACTTATATTCTCACTGTACCCCTTTTATCTTTATCCTTATTCTTATCCTTGTTCTTCTCCTTATTCACATCAATACTCAAATTATGCCCCAGCGTTATTTGACCGTACTCTGACTTTATCTTCATCTCCGTGTTGCCACTGCCGGCCTTGCCCTGGTAGCGTTTGTTGAACCGGGGGCCATGGCGATCGTCATCGGCGCCTTCTTCTTTTATTTCGAAACTGGTTTTGTTGTGCAGTTCGCCAAAGTTGGTACTGATGTCGAAGTTGGCGGAGATGTTGGTGTTCAGGTCAAGATACAGGTTCGAGAAACTGTTCTTTACCGTAAGCGTCTTGGTGCTGTTATCAACCCGTAGTTTGGCAACATCGCAATACTCAAACACCGCATTTACAGAACCATCGAGGTTGTCGATAGCTACCTTTGAGAATTTGATCACCAGGCTGCCGTTGTTGATGCTGCCAATAGTGCCCTTGCCAAATTCGATCACCACTTTTTTTACATTGTTCAACTTGCCGGTAGTAAGGCTGCCGAATTTACTTTCAAGCGTTACCTCGCCATTGTAATCGCCAATGGTCATGGGGCC
>CBIMFG010000805.1:0-3408 GCA_966243125.1 uncultured Niastella sp. | reverse complement strand
GTTATAACCGGGTAATCATATAAGTTGAATATCCACTTCAATAAAAAAAAGATTGACCATTGTGTCAATCTTTTTTGGTTTTTCAAAAAGTGAATAAGCTATTCACTAAATTATTTCTTTATCAATAACGCATAGTCGGGCAGTCGAGCGAGGTCTTTTTCCCGAACGTATATATTAACCCAATGGAGTAATTCGAATAATGATCGTTTGTATTGGGATTTGACGACTGGCTGAACCCATCGATGTAATCGTTGAACGTAAAACGGTACGATGCTTCGGCCATTATTGACAGGCTGTTTGAAATGGAATATCGTACGCCAACACCTACAGGAATAACGGCAATGGTACCGGGTAGGGAATGTACACTGTCAACAGCCAACCCATTTAACATGGCAGAATCGTTGACGAAATAATCATAATTAAGATTTTGCCAGCCGCGGTTAATGCGTAACGAGGCCAAACCCACGCCACCAAAAATATAAGGCGATACAATTTTTCTTTCGCCATAGTTGTTTCCTAAAATATTCCACACCAGTAATTCTGAAATTTCTGTATTACGCGCATTGAACCAAAAACTGCGTTGTTTGCGCCAGGCGGGTTCATCATAATTAGCTTCATCGGCCCATATTTTACCATGAGCAAGGTTTGTTCTCAATGAAAAAGACCGGGAAAGCAAACGATTATAAAACAGATTGATGGCAAAGCCCGGTGTTTTAAAAGCGCCGGCAGCTTCTGGCGTTAAATCGCCCTGGTAAACAAACATACCCATACTAAACCCTATTTCGTGTTTAGGAATGGTAACACTTGTTTGTGCGCGGACGCTGCTAAAAAAACTACTTACTATAAAGGATATCACAAAAACCTTTCCTGAAATCACTTTCATGCATTGGATGTTTAGTCGGGTAAAAAAGGGCCATGAACAAATGAATTTGTTATTAGATGGGTAGTAAAAAATAAATTACAAGTAGACGTAGGGTTCGATAGTTCTGTTTTATATACGCAATGGAGTTGGGAACGGATAAATAGGAACTGTTAAAAAATTATAATCAACAAGTCACAAGCAAAAGTCAGGCCATGCAGAACAAGTAATTTTAGTCCCTACTTGTTTCTACTTAGGAAACAGGGAAGATATTTGTTAATAATACGCAAATGAAAAAAGCTCTGTGGAAACAGAGCTTTGCACTTTAAAAGTAACACCCATGAAAAACTAGTTCTTAGTAATTTCACTTAACAATATGACGGCGATTTGCCAATAACATTGTGGTGTACCTCATATTCTCATTGCATTTTAATGCGGGTTTAATTATTAGGGGCGCCGGCATCTATCCAACAGGTAATAGTAGCTTTTTGAGTTGCGGAAAAACTGGCGTCGCGGGGCATTGATCCATTGGCCACTACTGTTCTGATTTTAGCGCGCGCATTAAAGATCTGCGTATATGTGGTAAGGGCGCCCGGACCATTGGCGCTTCCGGTGTTGTGGCAATCTGATTTTGCACAACTTGTTTCCATCAGGGGTTTTACAGTTGCTGCAAAGGTGGTAGTAATGGTACTACAGTCAACAGTACCTGAACCAGCATCCTGATCGCTGTCATTGTCTTTTTTGCAGGCATTGGCCAATACTACAATCAATACGATAAATACTGTCAGAAAGGTCGTTTTCTTCATAAAAGAGGTTTTATTGGATAAAAACTATAATACGCTCACATGTACGATACAACGGTAAAATAGGTTGCCGTTCGTAAGGCTGTATATAACCTTCATGTGTAAGTAAAAATTGCTTTGTGCCCTGAATTTAGGTTTGATATTATTATTTGCAATTATGTTATGGACGAATCCCGAGGTTGACCAGTTAACCTGTTGACCGGTTAACCAGTACTGGTCAACTAATCAACTGGTTAACTGGTTAACTCGCTGAATCTGTTGTCTTTAGCCGCAATCTCCAAATTCTATAACAACCTTCAACAATTTTATAAATCCCTTTCCACAAAAAGCGACTACTTTTATATCATAATGAAAAAGCTCCTGGTATTCATAGTAGCCGTTTTTTACCTCAGCACCTCTATAGGCGCTACGGTAAACCTGCATTATTGCATGGGCCGGCTTATTAACTGGGACCTTTCCATAAAAGAAACACATACCTGCGAGAATTGCGGCATGGAAAAGTCCACCTCTAAAAAGAGTGGCTGCTGCGAGGATAAACAGCACCGGTTACAGGTAGAAAAAGACCAAAAGGCGGAGAACCGCTATCAACCTGAAGCGCCGGTAGCCATAGCCGTTGTTACTACTTATCCCGATTTAGTTACACCGGTAATTGCTTCTATTAGCGAAACACATCCTGTTTCCAATGCACCGCCGCAAAATAAGGTGCCCCTCCATATTCGTTATTGTATTTTCCGCATTTGATTCCCGCTGATTTTTGAAGCCTGACATGCTGTTGGGCAAGTGGCATTACGTACATGCATGCCCTTTCGTTTCCATTTACTATTCGAAATAATATTCGTCGCATGTTTTGTGCGCGTAAATCTTCACCATAAATTATTTAAATGAAAAAGATTGCATTTGGGTTGTTAACAACCTTAACCGTGTTCGCTTATTCCTGCAGTGATAACGCAGCCAACAAACAAACCGCCGAACAAACACCTGCTGCCCCGGAAGAAACCACCGAAGTAAAAGTAGTAAAAGCCTCTTTTACCAATGTAGATGCCGCTGCCGCTACTTATATCAAAAAGCTTACCGACAATTACCTGCAGATCAAAAATGCGCTGATTGCCGGCAAAGCAACAGAGGCAGGTACCGCTGCAAAGAGCTTATCAGAAGCCATGAAAGGGTTCGACAAATCGCTGCTGGCCGCTGACCAAAAGAAAGTGTACGATCAGTATGAAGCAGGCCTAAAAGAAAATGCCGAACACATTGCTCAGGGCACTAATGATATTGAGCACCAGCGCGAACGTTTTGCCGACATGAGCGAAGGCCTATATGCGATTGTAAAAGCTTTTGGCGGTGGTAAAACCCTGTACCACGATCATTGTCCCATGGCTAAAAACGGCAAAGGCGCCATGTGGTTAAGCGAAACAAAAGAAATAAAGAATCCCTACTTCGGTGAAAAGATGATGGAATGCGGGGATGTAGAAGAAGAACTTCAATAACAATATTAAATATTGAATGATGAATTCCAATGTTGAAGTATGAAAGGCGGTGTGATGAAAAGATGATTTGAGCTTCAAATGGAAAGTACTTCAACATTCAAAATTTAATATTCAATATTCAACATTTCAATATGATCTCGTCATTAATAAGCTGGTCGCTAAAAAACAGGTACATCGTACTGGCCATGGCTGTGGCGTTGCTGATCTGGGGTTTTATCAATGTGCAAAAGAATCCCATCGACGCCATTCCCGACCTCGCCGC
>CBIMFG010000804.1:0-3409 GCA_966243125.1 uncultured Niastella sp. | reverse complement strand
GGTGGGAAGGCCGGAAACTATGGGGTGCGCTGGTAAATAACAGCCGTAACCTGGCCATTAAACTGCACAGCATGCTGGGGTTTGAAGAAGAACCGCACCGCGCTTTCTTTAGAAAAACCATTCCCCTGTATGCTTCGGTACTGGCCCATCACCTGCATGCGGAATCGACCCGGCTGGCGCTGGATGAACACGATCATCCCGAATTTGACCTTGACAGCAACCGCCATATGCCCAACCAGGTTGCCTCCATGATCATGCAGCGGGTAAACAAGTTGTATGAAGAAGGAAAAATTAAAGGCGATCAACTGATCATTCTCAATGGCGAACTGCAATCATTTACCGACATCTGCGGCGCCTGCGAACGCATCAAAAACACGCCCATCCCCTTTTCGTACAGTGTGTTCATAAAAAAGTTCATCTTCTTTTACGTAATGACGCTGCCCTTTAGCTTTGTTATCAGCCTGGGTTACCTGGCCATACCCGTAGTGGGCTTTATCTTTTATGTACTGGCCAGTTTAGAGCTGATTGCTGAAGAAATTGAAGACCCATTTG
The DNA here is from genome assembly GCA_966243125.1 of uncultured Niastella sp. Classification (GTDB taxonomy): domain Bacteria; phylum Bacteroidota; class Bacteroidia; order Chitinophagales; family Chitinophagaceae; genus Niastella. The sequence continues at coordinate 2,857 of CBIMFG010000804.1, read as the reverse complement.
GTGGCGACGAAAACGACCTGCCCATGACCAAAATGGCCAGCAACATTAAAAAGCACGTAGCTGAAATTTTGCTGTAGGCCTATTCGTAGATGGAATGAAAGAGTATTTTCAAACTGTCATTGGCCGTTGTTACAGGCGGCAATTGCTTTAGCTGCGTTTCAATATTTTGAATGCGGTCTTTAAATACCGGATGGGTGCTAAGGAAGGCAGCTGGTTCGCCCCCGCCGCTTTCCTTTTGCAGCATCTGCATCAGGCGCCTCATGCCTTGGGGATTGATGCTGCTTTTTTCCATCAACTGCAGGCCATTGTCATCGGCTTCTGTTTCCAGTGAACGGGAGTATTGCAATCCTTTTAAATTATCGGCATTATTTACCAACACCGAAGCAATGCCCGATTGATCGCCCACAATTATAGAAATAAACATTGACCGGGCCATGCTGCGAAAAATGTTACGCAGGGAATGGCGTAAGGCAATGTGCGAAGCCTCATGCCCCAACAAAGCAGCCAGTTCTTCGGGTGTTTTCATTTGGTCAAGAATGGCATCATACACCACAATATGCCCGCCGGGAATGGCAAAGGCATTCATTTCGCTCGATTCTACCACGGTAATAGAAACCGGGTAACCTACCTCGTAATGCAGCTGTTTATAAAACTGGTTCAGAATAGTTGTTTTTTGCGCATTAATGCGGTATTGCGATTTCACCGATTGATACATTTGCTCACCCAGGTCAATCTCCTGCTCCTTGGAAAACCCTTTGGCCATCCGTTCACCCAGTACAGGTACCAACCACAGGTAAACACCCAGCAATAACAGCAAAATAATGCCGGCAATTACGGCCAGCTTTATCCAGATGTTTCCCAGCATGCGGGTATGCGCTTTACCAAATACGCGGTGATGCGCAAGGGTCTTTTGCAAGGCATCAATCAGTTGCTGGTCGCGAATGCTCAGGCGTTCTGTTTCGCCCTTGTTATTGCGGTAATCTAATTCCCCACCTATTATTTGTTTATTAAATGCAATAATGTTCTTTGTAAGCCAGTACACGTCCTTTTCCTGGTTTTCTTCATCACTGTACCGGATGGTAATAGTAACCGCCGACAAAAAAACAGTCGCCTGGTAGTAGTGCCCCGCTGCAGTATGATAGGTTGCTGAATAAGTAGTGCTCATCTTGGCACTAATTTAGTTCTAAGTTTTAAGTTCTAAGATTTTGGTTCATTATATTTGACCCATCGAAATTTTCTCATTCCACTATGAAACACACGCTTGGTTTTCTCGCCTTACTGATTTGTATTTCAGCCTGTAACAGCAGCAAAAAAGTAACCATTCAACCCACCACGGCCGAAACGCCGGCCCGGTTGTTACCTGCTTTACCATCGTCTATTATCAATATTCCCTTTAAAATATACATGAAGCCATTGCTGACGATGATGGATTCCAGTTCGCCCAAGGAATTCACCAACGATAAATGGCCCAACTATACCCAATCGGGTTGCGATTTCCGTTATAAATTCCGGTTTGTACGCTCGCCTTTTACTTTTGGCTGCATTAATAATAAAGTAACCATAGGTTTTCGTGGCAGTTACCAGATTGGGGGCAGTAAAACCGTGTGCGCCATGGATAAACAGGTATCGCCCTGGGTGAGCGGCAGTTGTGGTTTTGGTAATGAGCCCATGCGCCGGGTAGATCTCAACATTGCTTCAACCCTTAGCTTGTTGCCCAACCACCAGTTGCTGACCAGTACCAAATTGGATAAAATAAACGCCATTGATAAATGCGAGGTCACTATGATGCATACCGACCTCACCAATGAAATAATGGATAGCATTAAGGCCTCGGTTGAAAGTACCTGCGGCACCTTCGACAAGTTTGTTCAAACCCTTAATAACAACGACATGCTGCGTCAATGGCGCAGTGGCGGCAGCCGGGTGATTCCCATTAGCACGTATGGATTTTTAAACCTCAATCCATCAGGGTTGCGCGTAAGCAATTTCAACCTGTACCGCGATACTTTATATTTTTCAATAGGCTACAGCGGTGATCCTAAATTTTCATCAGACAGCCAGCGGCTGGTTACTCATGCGGCCCTGCCACCCATCAGCAATTCGCAATACTCAACCGGCATTAACACCTACCTCGATGCGGTGTACCAATACAGTTTCTTTAATAAGTTAATGACCGATAGTTTGGTGAACAAACCGTTTGAAGTGGAAGGAAGAACCTTTGTAATAAAAGATGTGAACCTCAGCGGCACCAACGATGGTAAAATACAGGTAGATGTTTCCTTTAGCGGTAACCGCAAAGGCGTGCTGCACCTGAAAGGCACACCCGTGCTGGATGCAGAAAAACAGGTACTCACCATGCCCGATGTAAGCTTTGCACTGGATACTAAAGACATGATGGTGAATATTGCCAAGGCCCTGTTCCGCAAAAAGATCATGAAACAACTCGCCAACCAGTCGGTGCTGGATATTGCAGCGCTTATTGAAAAGAACAAAAAAGTGATTGAAGCGCGGCTGAACCAGCAAATAAACCCCTGGATGAGCAGTGCCGGCACCTTTCAGGAATTTCGCCTGATGGGACTGCTTCCGCAAAAAGATTACCTTCAGGTGCAGGCGTATATGCGGGGCACACTCATGTTTATTGGGCAACCGCCTACAAGCATGCTGAAGAAGTAGGTGAAGGGTGAAGGATGAAAGGTGAAAGTCTTTCACATCAGAAAGCCTGATTACAATCAGACTCCATGAATTTAGGCATACCTTCACATTTCAGCTTGCAGCTTACAGCTTGAAGCTGTATTTTAGCCCCGGAAATAATTATTCTGGCTAAGGCAACCAACCAACCTGATCATTCGAAATAAGG
>CBIMFG010000803.1:0-3409 GCA_966243125.1 uncultured Niastella sp. | reverse complement strand
CTATCAACTTCGTCAACTTGTTAACTTGTCAACTTGTTAACTTTCTTTCTGTCTTCTGCCGCGCAGAGGTGTATTGCTTGCAGCTTACAGCTTGAAGCTTGAAGCTGTATTCTACAACAAATCTCTACACGCCCGGTAAATATCTTTCCAATCTTCTCTTGGCTTAACTACCGTTTCCAAATATTCCTGCCAAACCAGTTTATCCTGCACGGGGTCTTTTACTACAGAACCTATGATACCGGCGGCGAGATCAGCTGCTTTTAATTGTCCATCGCCAAAGTAGGCGGCCATGGCCAGGCCATTATTTACTACTGAAATGGCTTCGGCCGTGCTCAGTGTACCACTGGGTGTTTTTATTTTTGTTTTTCCATCGAGGGTAACACCGCTGCGCAGTTCGCGGAAGATGGTTACAATACGGCGGATCTCCTGCAAAGCTGGTGGCTCGGCTGGCAACTCCATTACTTTTTCAAAACTTTCTACCCGGCGTTTTACAATGTCAATTTCTTCATCCATTGAATCGGGCACGGGTAAGATAACAGTATTGAACCGGCGCTTTAACGCGCTTGACAATTCATTTACGCCTTTATCGCGGTTGTTGGCAGTGGCTATTACATTGAATCCTTTTACCGCCTGTACTTCGGTATTTAATTCAGGTACGGGTAATGTTTTTTCAGACAGAATAGTAATGAGCGTATCCTGCACATCGGCGCCAATACGCGTTAACTCTTCAATCCGCACAATCTTTCCATCTTTCATGGAGCGCATCACCGGCGTTTCCACCAATGCTTTTTCTGACGGACCTTCTGCCAGCAAACGGGCATAGTTCCAGCCATAGCGAATGGCTTCCTCACTGGTGCCGGCGGTACCCTGAATGATCATGGTGGAGTCGCCACAAACTGCTGCGGCCAGGTGTTCGCTCACCCAGCTTTTTGCAGTGCCGGGTAAGCCATATAACAACAACGCGCGGTCGGTGGTGAGGGTAGCTACTGCAATTTCCATCAACCGTTTGTTGCCAATGTATTTGGGTGTTACCTCAAACCCGTTCTTCAATTGGCCACCAATTAAATAAGTTACTACCGACTGGGGCGTTAACTTCCAGTTGCCTGGGCGTTTGCCTGTTTCCTGTTTTTGCAGTTCTTCCAGCTCCTGGGCATATAATTGTTCGGCGTGTTGACGTAGTAAGGAAGACATAAGGTGTTATATTTTTAATCAGTTAAAGGATTGTATTGTTTGTTTTTTCAGGTTAATGAGCGTGGTGATGTACTCGCTGGTATTGGTCCAGGTGGTTTTCAGATAGTCTTCACCCGGTGCGCACTTATGCAGCTCGGTTACAATTTCCACAGGTATACAATGAATGTACCGGCTATAGAAGGAGCGGTTGTATTGATACACACTTTTTGCGGTCTTTATAAAGATGGCCCGCGTAAGGTCTACACTCCAGGTATCTTCCCGTTTAATGGCGTGCTCTATGATGTTTTCAGAAAACTGGTCCATGAACTTAATGCTGTAAAACTCCTGTTCTTTTACCGGCAGCAAGGGTATGATGTCGATATAAAACACCTGGCTGTTTTGCATAAAGGCCGTTGCCCAACTTTGATCTTTAAACGCCACTACTGCCTGTACAATCGCCGGCATTAACTTTTTCCCAACAGGGTCTTTTTGCATTGACCGGATGATGATATCGGGCTCACTGTTAAGGCGGGTTTCCCAAAAAGCTGGTGGCACTGCCTGCATCAACTGAAAAATGATGAACTCTTCATCGGTAAATTTCTTATCATTACTGAGTTTATCAATACCGGTGGTTTTAAAAAGATTTTCATCCAACCCGGCAGGCAATCTTATTTGCAAGCCGTTTTTACCAATGGTGACTGTTTTTTGCAGCACCTGCTGGTATTGATGTACTATAGGCGAATCGGGAATTTGCTTTAGCAACCAAAGCGCCCCGTCTTTTACTTTTTTGCTTTTCTCTTTTGCGAGGCTTTCCAAAAACTCAATATCATCTGCACCAATGTTAATAGCCATGATCATCAGCCATTCTACTTTTGTACCGGCGTCTTCCTGCGCCCAGGTTTGTTGCAACCAGGTTCTTGCCATTTCCGGATCATCTTTACGCAATTGTTCCAACACTGCTTTTCGCTGTTCAGCTGAGCCGGTTTGCCATAACTCCTCCTGTGTAGTAGCGGTGGAGAAATTCCATTCGGGATTGAATTTACTTAACCAATCGCCCCGTTTACCACAGCAGGCTACTATCAGATTTTGTAATTTCTTTTGTTGCGTGGCGATGGTTAATAAGGCCGGTACCAGATCGGGTGTTACGATCTGGTTTTTTGCTGCGCAGAGCTGAAGCCAGAATTGCAATAAGGAATTGCTTTCTGAATCCAGAATATCTTTTACTGTTTGAAGGGCTAATGGCGAACAATAGGTTTTTTCTTCAACGCCTGCTTTGGAAACCGTTACGCCTTCTTTTTGCAAGGGCAAGATCCCGCACTGGCGATAATTGAATGCCAGCGAGGCTATTTGTAAAAACTGTTCTTCTTTATCGGTAGTATTGTTTTGTATTAGCTCAACAGCCGCTGCCAGTTCGGCCGGTAATTCACTGGCGGCAAGCGTTCGTTTGTCGGTACCCAGCAAAGCCGTATTAATAATTTGATCCCAGGTTTGCATATCCTCAATTTGATTAATGTGCCCTTATAAAATCCTGTACTCGTTCTGGTACCAAACCCCAAAGGGTTCGTACACTTTTTCTTTTCCTACTACGGCCATATTCAAGGCCTCGCCACCGCTTAACGACAACAGCTTCCAGATGTTCTTAAATCCCCCTTTAATATTCATCATAGCATTGTTGCTGTCTTGCAGCCACCATTGCTGGTTATAAAAAACCGGCCGTACCTGTTCAATAATAAATGGCCGTTCGCTGCGAAATGGTAAGGCGCCTGCCTGTACCGTTTCTGCTTCTGCCACCTGCTGCCAGTTGGTAAAGCCTTTGTAGTGCTGCACCTTTTCGGTGTTGATCTGTCTTTTTACAATGGCCCTTAATGGCAATACGGAAGGATAAAAAACCAGTTCAGCCTGTACAAACAAGCCGGGTGTTAATGCCACCTGCGCTCCCTGGCCACGCACCAGAAATTGCAGCACCAACGCATATTGATCGCTGTTGACGCCATACAACCAGTTTCGTTCAACGGTTAAGTTGTCGTCTTCGGTAACCTGTTTGCCCAATACCAGCCAGGTATCGGTAACGCCGGTTTGTTCTTTTAACTCCTCCTGGTTTTGGGTAAATCCTATCCAGGTACGAATGTCTTGTTGTAACAAGGAGGGAAGGGTGTCGTTGTTTTTAAACCCGGCAGCAATAAGGTATATGCGCACTAACTGATCTATAAACTCCGTTTGCCAGCCATCGCGGTAAAAG
>CBIMFG010000802.1:0-3411 GCA_966243125.1 uncultured Niastella sp. | reverse complement strand
GCCTCGATAACAAGGTGCGCCGCAGAACGCTGTCTGCTACCGAGATGCTACAGGAAGCAACGGCCATCAAACAGATGGGCTATGAACATGTGTTGCTGGTAACAGGGGAGGCCAATCATACCGTACATGTGCCGTATTTTAAAAATGCCATCAACCTGTTGAAGAAACAGTTTGCGCATATTTCCATGGAAGTGCAGCCATTGGATGAAGCAGATTACAGTGAGCTGATCGCAGAAGGATTGCACACCGTGCTGGTATACCAGGAAACCTATCACCGCGAAGATTATAAAAAGCATCACCCGAAGGGTAAGAAATCGAATTTTCAATATCGTATTGAAACACCCGACAGGTTGGGCAGGGCAGGGGTGCATAAGATCGGTTTGGGTATACTGATAGGTTTGGAAGACTGGCGCACCGATTCTTTCTTCACCGCCTTGCATTTGCAATACCTTGAACGCACATATTGGCAAACAAAATACAGTATTTCTTTCCCCCGCTTACGGCCTTTTTCCGGTGGATTGGAACCAAAAGTGGAAATGGTAGATCGCGAGCTGGTGCAATTGATCTGCGCCTGGCGCATCTTTAACCAGGAAGTGGAATTGTCGCTATCAACCCGTGAATTACCCCGCTTCAGGGACCATGTAATGCAGTTAGGCATTACTTCCATCAGTGCGGGATCAAAAACCAATCCGGGTGGTTATGTCGTAGAACCGGAATCGCTGGAGCAATTTGAAATTGCCGATGAACGAACGCCTGCGGAAATGGCTCAAGTTATTTCCTCAATTGGGTATGAACCGGTTTGGAAGGATTGGGATGCTGTTCTTAGTTCTTAGTTTTTAGTTCTTAGTTCAGAGTTCAAAGTTCAGAGTCGGGCAGCCGCGACGGCTTACAGCTTGCGGCTTGCTGCTTGCTGCCCTCTGATTATAATCACTTCTGCCACTAATAAACGTCATGTACCAGCAGATCCGGGTGCGATAGCTTTGATGTAAAATCAAGCACCATGAAAAAGATCCTGCTGGTACTCGATGCCGCACATATCGATACTGAAATCATCCACTTTGCCTGTAATTATGCAACCCTTTCTCATTCTACAGTAACCGGTTTGTTCTTTGGTAATTATGAAGAAGAAGTGCCGGAAATAAAAATGGAATTTGGCGCACCCTATATTGAAGAACCACCTGTTTACAGTATAGGTCCGAATATCACCTTACAACAACTGGAAGATCATATAACATTGTTTAAAAGAACCTGCGCTGTAAGAGGCGTGCGTTGCCAGGTGCAGTTCAATAATACCAGCTATGGCGCTGAATACATTATTGAAGAAAGCCGTTTTTCAGATCTGTTGATCATAAAGGCTTCTGCAACACGCGAAAGAAAATTGAAGGATACACCAACTCCATTTGTAAAAGATGTACTGGCTGCTGCGGAATGTCCCGTATTGGTAGCGCCAAACAACCTGGCAGAAATAAAAGAAATAGTTTTTGCATATGATGGCAGCCGCTCAGCTGTTTTTGCTATCAAACAATTTACTTATTTGTTCCCTGAGCTGGCAGAAAAAAAGGCCATCGTATTACAGGTAAATAAAGACGATGAGATGCCTGTTACCGGGCAGGAACATCTTGGTAAATGGCTGCGGTTACATTATTCCAGTATTGGTTTTAAGGTATTGCAGGGTAAAGCTACTGAAGAATTATTGGCTTTCCTGCGCGACCGGCAACATACCATGGTGGTAATGGGCGCGTATGGCCGCAATGGGTTATCAGAGCTGGTGAAGCCGGCAACCGCAAGCCCGCTTTTAAAGAGCATTGATCTGCCTTTCTTTATCACCCATTGTTAGCGTGGGTGGTAAATGCATCTCTATCATGTTGTTATGGCTGTTTAAACAGGCTGATGTTTGTTTAGAATACAGTTGTTAAACCCGCTACGGGCGTGCGTTTTGTTGAATTATAATCGTAACTTAGGATATACAATACTTTATATGGCATTCCGATTTGAGTCAATGATAATTGAGATTCATGCCCCGCATTCGGATGTAAATGAATCCATATTGAAACCTGTTAAGGAAAAAGTGTTATCTTTTTCCCACCTCATTAAAGACATTGTAAAAGCCGAAATTATTCTGCGCGACGATGTGGCTGCTGCTCCACATGAAAATAAGATCTGTGAAATGAGGCTTACGTTGTATGGCGATTCGTTGTTCGTGCACCGCCGATCGGGCAGTTTTAACGAAAGCGCCTGCCTGGCTGTTGATGAGTTGGAAAAGGCTGTTCACCTGCAAGCCAAATTACAGCAAGGGTTACCTGATGAAATAACGAGTACGGTTAAGGTATGAAATACAGCTTAAAGCCATAAGCCTAAAGCTGAAAGCCGGAAAACGGTTGTATTGCTTTTGGCTTTAACCTTTAGGCTTTTACCCCACAACATAGAGCTTTAAATTATTCTGGAGAACTAAGCATAGTAATAACGTCCTCATCACTAACCTGTGCAAAGTCGGCATAAAACTCACCAACTGCTCTAAACTGGGAAGGGATCCATATGCAAACAAATTCATCAACTACCTCGCTTAATTTTTGAGCGGCCTGTTTGGAAGCAACGGGTACCGCGATCACCATCTTTTTGGGACCATCTTTTTTGATCATTTCAAGCGTGCTTAAAAACGTGTGTCCCGTAGCCACGCCGTCATCAATTATAATAACCACTTTTCCTTTTATAGGTGTTGGCTGTTTATTGCCCATGAACTTTTCATACATGGCCCTTAATTGCTCGCGTATGAGCAGCGTTTCCTGTTGTATATACTCATCTGATGCAAATGCGGTAGGCGAAATAACCTGTCCTGTGAGGCTTACAGCGCCAATGGCAAACTCCTTATGCATGGGATGACCGATCTTTTTAGAAAGAATAAGCTCAAGCGGTAATTGTAAAATTCTGGCAACCGGTAATGCTACCGGCAAACCGCCCCGGGGAACAGCCAGCACTACCGCGTCAGCATTTTTATAATGTTGTAAATGCTGGCACAAGGCAAGCCCGGCATCAATGCGGTCCTGGAATATTGGCTGTGTACTCATGTGATAATAATGGAACAATCGTGCCAGCGGTTTGCGTGGAATGGCTTTTGCATTTCTGCCCTAAACAAATACCATGGCCAAAAAAACAAATCCTGATAAACCAACCGAAATACCTTCACCCGAAAAGCCGGAAATAACGCCCGAAACGGTGCCCAGTAAACCTACAGGGCCGTTTGAAGAACCGGAAATTATTCCTGAAGATGATCCCGGCGGAACATCACCCAGCGAGATCCCTGTTCCCGAACCAGAGGAAGAACCTGGGAAACAGGATGAACCAATAAGCCCTAAGGGGTGAATTTGTGAGTTGTGAGTGGTGAGTGGTGAGTTGTGAGTTGTGAGTGGTGAG